>JAAFGW010000021.1 GCA_010365175.1 Sulfuriferula multivorans
CTACACCGCCGTCAACCCGCTGATCCAGCTGTTCAAGCCGGTATCGCCGCTGGCCTGGCTGCCGCTGGTGACCATGGTGGTGAGTGCGGTGTACGTGAGCGAGGACCCGGCCTTCGCCAAGTCCTTTATCACCTCGATGCTCACGGTGCTGTTGTGTTGCCTGTGGCCCACCGTCATCAACACGGCGGTCGGCGTGTCCAACGTCAGCAAGGACTTGCTTAACGTCAGCCAGGTGTTGCGGCTGCCGGTGCTGACCCACGTGTTCAAGATCATCGTACCGGCCTCACTGCCGCTGATGTTCACCGGCCTGCGCCTGTCGCTGGGGATTGCCTGGATGGTACTAATCGCCGCCGAGATGCTGGCGCAGAGCCCCGGCCTCGGCAAATTCGTCTGGGACGAGTTCCAGAACGGCAGTTCCAATTCGCTCGGCCGCATCATGGTCGCCGTGCTGGTCATCGGTTTCATCGGTTTTCTGCTCGACCGCTCCATGCTGTTCCTGCAACGCAACGTGAGCTGGGACAAGAGCGCTGTCCTGCGTTAATCGACTCGAGGAAAACAAACCATGAAAAATTATCTGCAACTGAGCCAGGTCAGCATCGACTTCCCTACCCCTAACGGTCCTTTCCGCGCGCTGGACAAGGTCAACCTGGACATCGCCCAGGGCGAATTCGTCAGCCTGATCGGCCACTCCGGCTGCGGTAAATCGACGGTGCTGAATATCGTCGCCGGCCTGCACCAGGCCACCGAGGGCGGGGTCCTGCTTGAAGATCGCGAAGTGAATGCCCCCGGCCCGGAGCGCGCCGTGGTGTTCC
Organism: Sulfuriferula multivorans; assembly: GCA_010365175.1. Taxonomy (GTDB): domain Bacteria; phylum Pseudomonadota; class Gammaproteobacteria; order Burkholderiales; family Thiobacillaceae; genus Thiobacillus. The sequence continues at coordinate 813 of JAAFGW010000021.1, forward strand.
AGAATCATTCGCTGCTGCCTTGGCTCACCGCCTATCAGAATGTCGAGCTGGCCGTAAAACGGGTGTTCAAGGGAAAGAAAACCAAGGCCGAAATGAAGGAGTGGATTCTTCACAACCTCAGCCTGGTCAACATGGACCACGCGCTCGACAAGCGCCCGGACGAAATTTCCGGCGGCATGAAACAGCGCGTCGGCATTGCCCGCGCTCTGGCGATGGAACCCAAAGTACTACTGATGGATGAGCCCTTCGGCGCACTCGATGCACTGACCCGCGCCCACCTGCAGGATTCGCTGATGGAAATCCACGCCGACCTCGGTAACACGGTGATCATGATTACGCACGATGTCGACGAAGCGGTGCTGCTGAGTGACCGCATCGTGATGATGACCAACGGCCCGGCCGCCACCATCGGCGATATCCTGCAGGTCGATCTGGAGCGGCCGCGCAAGCGGGTGGAACTGGCAGGCGATGCCCGCTACAATCACTTCCGCCACGAAGTACTGGCCTTCCTCTATGAGCGCCAACGCAAGGTGGAAGAAATCAGCACATCAAAAAAGTCGCGTGAGACGCCCACTTCAAGCACCGCGCGCCTCGCCAAACAGGCCTGAGAACAATCCCGAGGCGTTGTCCAGCTAAACGGGTAGTCCTCAGTCTAAAAGTTATATTGGGACAAGGGATTTCAGCGGCACGACACCCAGCCGGATCCACCCAGAAGTCAGGCGCCCACCGAAAATAAAGCCCTCCCGCCCGGGGGCGACCGCGAAGCTTGAGTCTGCGCCAAAATACGGGCACGATAAGGCTCAGCTATTCGTATTCCCCCATGCCATGACTTACTGTGTCGCTATCAAAACTGACAGCGGATTGATTTTCGCATCCGACTCACTCACCAACGCTGGCATCGATCACGTCAGCTCTTATTCCAAAATGCACACGTTCGTGAAGCCGGGCAGTCACCTATTTGTGCTGCTGGCAGCGGGAAACCTTGCTACGACGCAAAGCGTGGTGAAGCGACTGCAAGATGATGAAAAAATGGGCACCCTGCCCAACTTGTCCTCAGTGCAGACGATGAGTGAGGCAGTCAATTACGTCGGCACTGTTTCGTCTGATGTACAGCGCATTCAGGCCGAACGTGACACCGCCAGCACCAATTTTGAAGCCACCTTCATCTTTGGCGGCCAGATTGCCGGCCAGCCTCATGAGATCTATATGATCTACCCACAGGGCAACCACATCCACGAGTCAGACGCGCGCCCTTTTTTGCAGATTGGCGAAGCCAAATACGGCAAGCCCATTCTGGACCGTGTGGTTCGTCACAACACCACGCTGGAACAGGCTGCGCGTTGTGCGCTGGTATCGATCAACTCGACGATTCGATCCAACCTGACTGTTGGCCCACCGGTTGAACTGATGATCTATTCCTCCAACATGCTGGATATGGGGCGCCACATGGTGTTCAAGGAAAACGACCCCTACTATCGCTCGCTGGGCGATGCCTGGAACGAAGGCTTGCGTATGGCGCTCAACAGCCTGCCTGCCTTTGAGTGGGAACAGAACCTGCAACCCGTGCAGGTCGTCGCCAAAGGAAACGATAACGACGAGCAAATGCGGGGCTGATCAACCCCTGCCCTTGCTTCTCCGGGCTCAGGCTGGCGTGTAAGCCGCATCCTTCATCACTTGCGACAACGTGGCATAGGCTTCGGCCCAGGCATCCCGTGTGTCGTTGGTGAATCTCCCGCCCAATCCCTGCTCCAGGGTCCACAACAGCGCCGCACCGACCGTGTCGTAATGCGCGGCCTCGACCCCATACCCAACATGCCGTCGCGCCATATCCTGGGCCACCGGAACCAGTTCATCGAGCCGGGCAAGGCTGTTGACGATAAAGCCGAGTGCCTGCATCAGTTTTTTTCCCTGCGATTGCATGTCACCCTTGAATAGCGGTCTGACCGCAGGATCGAGCGCGAACAGACGTTGGTAGAACAAACCGGCAGCCGTGTCCTGAATCGTGATGACCTCAGCCCATGATTGTTGGATGAGGGTGATGTGTTGTGGCGTCATGATGAGTCCTCGCTATTTGATGGTTAAATCGTGGAAACAGCAACCGCCACGATTTCGGCAGCAAGTCGTGCTGTGCGGGCCTTGCCTCTGTCCAAGCCCGCATGGAAAAGAGGCGCTCATAACGATCCTGTTATGCTTACCCCAAACGGAAAGCGTTGCACATGCCTTGCTCATTCGTTTCAGCAGGGACCATGCCAACCATCCAAACCCCACCCATTCATCATTGCGTGTGGAACAGGCAACCCGCACACAAGCCATCATGCTTTTATGATGTGCATGCGTGCACAATAGGGGTGCATTTATGATGATTTGTGGACATTCAATGAATCGCGCGCTGCTGTCGTATGCACGATTCAGAACCCGCCCGACTGGCTTGTCATTTGCTTGTAAGGCACAGACCCCAAACTTCCAAAAGCCATGAGCATCCACGTCGCAATTCGTCATACCACCCATTACAAATTTGATCGCCTTGTGGCCTTGAGTCCGCATATCGTGCGGCTCCGGCCGGCGCCGCATTCGCGTACGCCCATCGTCGCCTACACGCTGAAGATCACGCCGGAGAATCACTTCATCAATTGGCAACAGGATCCATTCGGCAATTACCTCGCACGTCTGGTCTTCCCTGAAACCACGCGTGAATTCTCAGTCGACGTTGAAGTGATCGCCGACATGACGGTGATCAACCCCTTCGACTACTTTATCGAAGACAGCGCCCAACACTGGCCGTTCGAATACGCCACTTCCCTGAAACGCGAGCTCGCGCCCTATCTGGAAACCGAACCAGCGGGCGAGCACCTTGCCGCGTGGCTGGCCAAAGTGCCACGCGTGGAAACGCAATCCAATAATTTCCTGGTCGCGCTGAACCAGCGCCTGCAACAAGACATCGCCTATACCGTGCGCATGGAAGTCGGCGTCCAGAGCTGTGAAGAAACGCTGGAAAATGCCCTCGGCTCATGCCGTGACTCGGCCTGGTTGCTGGTGCAGATCCTGCGTCACCTGGGCTTGGCGGCGCGTTTCGTGTCGGGCTATCTGGTGCAACTCACCGCTGACGAAAAATCGCTCGACGGCCCTTCCGGCCCTGAACACGATTTCACCGACCTGCACGCCTGGGCCGAGGTGTTTATACCGGGCGCGGGCTGGGTCGGACTCGACCCGACCTCGGGTCTGTTCACCGGCGAAGGCCACATCCCGCTTGCGGCCACGCCGCAGCCTTCGTCAGCTGCGCCGATCGAAGGCATGACCGACCCCTGCGAAGTCGAGTTCGAATTCTCCAATACCGTCACCCGCATCATGGAAGACCCGCGCGTTACCCTGCCGTATACGGATGAGGATTGGGCGGCGATACTCGCGCTCGGTCACGCGGTCGATGAAAAACTTGTCCAGCAGGATGTGCGCCTGACCCATGGCGGCGAGCCTACTTTTGTATCCATTGACGATATGGAAGGCGCCGAGTGGAACACGGAAGCGCTGGGCGAACACAAGCGCGAGCGCGCCGAGGTGTTGGTCAGACGGCTGAAGAAAAAGTTGCCGGCGGGTGCGCTGCTGCACACCGGACAAGGCAAATGGTATCCCGGTGAGCCCTTGCCGCGCTGGGCGCTCGGCTTGTATTGGCGGCGCGATGGCAAAGTCATCTGGAAGAACGAAGAATGGCTGGCCGAAGCCGGTCAGGACTACGGCCACACGGTCGAAGACGCCCTACGCTTTGCCGAAGCCATGACGCCCTATCTGGGCTTGCCATCACGTTATGTCCAGGCCACGTATGAAGACGCGCTTGCTGCGCTGCTGCAGGAAGCCGAAATCCCGCTGAACCTCGACGCCGAACGGGTTGATCTGAACGATCCGTCCGCACGCGGCCAGCTTGCCAGCAAACTGTCGCGCGGTCTGAACACGCCCACCGGCTATGTCCTGCCGCTGGCGTGGCGCTACGACACCCAACACTGGCATAGCGCACTGTGGCAGACGCGCCGGGATCGGCTGTATCTGATGCCCGGCGATTCCGCGATGGGCTTGCGTCTGCCGCTGGGCTCGTTGCCGTGGGTGGCCGAGGAAAAGCGCGAGCCCTGGATCGAAGTCGATCCCTTTGCGCCCACCGTGCCGCTCGCCAATTTTCACGGCGAGGTCGCCGCACGCTACAGCCATCTGGACCAAGCCGCGCCCGAGCATCCCGAGATCCATCCCCAACCCGAAGACGACAGCGTCACCGTCGAAATCCCTCACACCGCGCTATGTGTCGAGGCGCGCGGCGGCTGCCTGCATATCTTCATGCCGCCCACCCGCACGCTGGAACAGTATCTGGAAGTGCTCGCCGTCGTCGAAGCCTGCGCCGCCAAACTGAAACAACCGGTGGTGATTGAGGGCTACGCACCACCGGGCGACACCCGCGTCGACAAATTGCTGGTTACCCCCGACCCTGGCGTCATCGAAGTCAACATCCACCCGGCCCATTCATGGGAACAGCTGGTCGAAACAACCACGATGGTCTACGAGGAAGCGCGCCAGTCACGCTTGGCCGCCGAGAAATTCATGCTCGATGGACGCCACGCCGGCACCGGCGGTGGCAACCACGTCACCCTCGGTGGCGCGACCCCCGCCGACAGTCCGTTCCTGCGACGTCCGGATGTACTCGCCAGCCTGATCACCTACTGGCAACATCACCCCGCCCTGTCGTACCTGTTCTCGGGCCTGTTCATCGGCCCTACCAGCCAGGCGCCACGCGTGGACGAAGGGCGACCCGAACGGCTGTACGAACTCGAAATCGCGTTCCAGCAAATGCCCGTCGGCGAGACGCCCCAGCCCTGGCTGGTCGACCGACTGTTGCGCAACCTGCTGACCGATCTCACCGGCAACACCCACCGCTCTGAGTTTTGCATCGACAAGTTGTATTCGCCCGATTCCGCCACCGGACGGCTGGGGCTGGTCGAATTCCGCGCCTTTGAAATGCCGCCGCACGCGCGCATGAGCCTGGCGCAGATGCTGCTAGTGCGCGCGCTGGTCGCGCGTTTCTGGGACAAGCCGTATCGCAAGCCGCTGGTACGCTGGGGCACGCTGCTGCACGATCGCCACATGCTGCCGCATTACATGTGGGCAGACCTGAAGGAGGTGATCGACGACCTCAACGATGCCGGATTCCCATTCCAGCTCGACTGGTACAAGCCGTTCATGGAGTTCCGTTTCCCGCGTTTTGGCACGCTGCAACTCGGTGACATTGCCGTCGAACTGCGCACCGCCATCGAACCCTGGCATGTGCTGGGCGAAGAAAGCTCAAGCCAGGGCACGGCACGGTATGTGGATTCCTCCATCGAACGGGTGCAGGTCAAGATCACAGGCCTGACTGGCGATCGCTATGTGCTGACCTGCAATGGCCGCCGGGTTCCGATGCTGCCCACCGGCACCCATGGCGAAGCCGTGGCCGGGGTGCGCTACCGGGCGTGGCAACCGCCCTCAGCGCTGCATCCCACGATCGGGATTCATTCGCCTTTGACCTTCGATGTGATCGACACCTGGAATGGTCGCGCCATCGGCGGCTGCACCTATCGTGTCGTCCACCCCGGCGGACGCCACGACGACACCTTCCCGATCAACGCGATGGAAGCCGAGGCACGCCGTCACATCCGCTTTCAGGATTGGGGTCACACCGCTGGCCCCCTCACCCCGCCGCCCGGCCTGGCATCGATTGCCCACTTCTATCCTGGCGGCACCCCGCCTGGCCCGATGGCACCCCCGGCAGAAGAACTGTCGGAGGAATTTCCACACACGCTCGACCTGCGTCGTCAATAACCTGCACCCTTCACGGAAAAAACCATGGCTCACATCCACTTCATCGGCGGCGAAAAAGGCGGCGTTGGCAAATCGCTGGTCGCCCGCATCCTCGCGCAATATCTGATCGACCACGAACGCCCGTTTCTGGGATTCGACACCGATAAATCCCACGGTGCGCTGATGCGGTTTTATGCGGGTTATGCTTCGCCCGTTGTGGTGGATCGCTATGAAAGCCTCGATGCCATAGTCGAAGCTGCCGTCGCCGAACCCAATCGCAGTATTCTGGTCGACATGGCCGCGCAAACGCAGGACGCGCTGACGCAATGGATGGATGATTCCGCGCTGATCGAATTGTCGAGCGAGATGGGACTGGGGCTGACATACTGGCACGTGATGGACTCGGGTCGCGACTCGGTTGACCTGCTGAAGAAGCTGCTAAACCGGTTCGGCTCCCGTCTCAATTACGTGCTGGTGCAAAACCACATCCGTGGCGACAATTTCGACATTCTCGAAGCCTCGGGTGAGAGAAAACGGGCGCTGGAATTGCACGCTCGCGTCATCAACATCAAGCGTCTGCATGAGGCCTCCATGGTCAAGATCGATGGCCACAGCAGCAGCTTCTGGTCCGCCACGCAAAGTTCGGATGAGCATGCGCTGGGCATTCTGGAACGCCAACGCGTCAAAATGTGGCTGAAAAACGCCTACAGCGAAATCGACACGCTGCACATTTAATCAACCCTCCCGCGTGAAGCCTTACGCGGCAAAGCGCCAAACCTTGGCTGGTACAATGAACCATGCGACGATTTAAAATCCTTCATCGTACCTATTACAACTTCTCGGGTATCGTACGACTCGAACCCCATATTTTACGCTTGCGCCCCAAAGAAGGCCATGAGCTGCGCATTGAATCCTCGTCCCTGGAAATTACGCCTGCAGCCACTCTGCGCTGGCACCGTGACGTGGAAGACAACTCGGTTGCGATCGCGACTTTCGACACCCCCACCCAGCAGTTGGTGATAGAAAGCGAAGTCATCATCCAGCAATTCAACGAAGCCCCACTCGATTTTCTGGTGGACGTTTATGCAACGAACTACCCGTTTGCCTATACCGCAGAAGACCGGATTGTCCTGGCACCCTATATGAACGCAGCCAAAACTGCGGGCGGCGATCCGCTGGTCAAATGGGTAGCCAATTTATGGAAGCCAGGCGAACCCATTCAAACCTACACCCTGCTGGAACGCTTGTGCGTCCACATCAACCAGACCCTGTCCTATCAGGTCCGTGAAGAACCCGGCGTTCAAACATCTGCAGACACCCTGTCGCGCGGCACCGGATCCTGCCGCGACTTTGCCAATCTGTTCATGGAAGCGGCACGTCACCTGGGTCTCGCTGCCCGTTTTGTCAGCGGTTATCTCCACGCCGAACCCTCCTCGGCCAATTTCGGCTCAACCCATGCATGGGCCGAAGTATTCCTGCCCGGGGCTGGCTGGAAAGGCTTCGATCCCACCATCGGAAAAATCGTCGGAACCGATCACACACCTGTCGCCGTCTCGCGTCTACCCGAATCCGTGCCGCCCATAGCCGGCGCATTTGTCGGGCCACCGGGCGCGACGCTCGATGTGGGTGTCTGGGTCACCGCTTTGGAAAAGGAATAGCCCGGCGCGAGTCGGGACAGAAGGGTTTGTAGGGATCACCTGCCAGTTCCAGACAGCGGGAATTCATAAACGAGAACATTTCATAACGTACGTCGCGATGTGCCCTTCATCAGTCAGGCCGGTATCGACTGGATCGTCGCTTCACCTCAACACACACGAACCCCGCATTTTTGCATCACCGTGAGTTCCACCCTTTTGATGCAACGGACAATCCATCCAGCCATGCAAGAAGGCAATTAAATTCAGTTACATCAGGTCCGGACCATGATGTCTCCCTGGTCCAATACCGGATCAGCGGTGCCAATTTTCTTTGCCCTGGAATTCCGAACGCTTAACTGTGGCCTAATACGCGCATAAAGAGGATTGTTATGCAGGATCATTATGAAAAACTGGGTCTTTCACCCAGTGCAACGGCTGAACTAGTCAAGGCCGCTTACCGAAAAAAAGCCGCTCAGTATCACCCCGACAAGAATCAGGCACCGGATGCAGCCCTGCGCTTCCGGGAAGTTCAAGAAGCCTATGAAGTGCTATCCGACGCTGAGCGCCGCAAGGTTTTCGATGACTATCGGCAACGCAGTCTGATTGAAGACCCATTGGCAGTTGCACGGGAAATTTCGAGCAAATATATTCAGGATGTACTTAAGTGAAAAAATCGCGCTATTTTTCTGAGCTGATCAAAAGTTACCTTGCTGAGGTTGATGACCTGGTAACGGATTCCGAGGGAAAATCGGTACTGCAAAAGCGCTTGAATGAGAAGCGGCGCGAAATTGACGCCATTCTTCCGATGATTGAACTTAGCCCGGAAATGGTAGCCGTTATGTTTTACGGTGCCTTTGGCTTCAGGTCGCCGGAAATCATGCAGCGGATCGTGCTGAGCGATCCGGAGCAGCCCGACTTTCTGTCATGGGCAGATCTGGAATCTGAGCTGACCGTGTCTGACTGGGCCAAGCCGCTGATTAGTTCTTCGTTGAAGGTCCAGGGCGGGGATGCCTTCCTCGTCTCCACGGCCGCGCTTGAATTCCTGCGCAACAAGGATACGTTTTCAGCCCCCCCGCCTGAACCCGAATCCGATGAAGAAAATGATGACGAAAACGAATCGGATGATGACGACGAAATGGATGACTTGAATGAGGCGGGGGCCGACTGGCTCACCGAGCAGGGATTTGATCCGCTGGACCGTTAAGTAAAACTATTCATAAAGAAGGACATGGTATGCACCCGGTTGTTTTGAAATCTTCCCAGTTGATTCTTGCCGGCGATATTGTCGGTGCCGAGAATGCGCTCGTGGCCATAGCCGACCAGCATGGCGATCACGCATTGGTGAGCATTCTGGATGAATTGCAGCCCAAGGACCTGTTGGCCATCATGCGCGAATATGATTCGTCCAAGGAATCCGTGGTCAACATGCTGGTAACCCCCGAGCAGTTTGCGCGCTCGATTGTGCTGGAAAAAAAATATGGCGAACGAACAAATGAACGACTTCGCGCCATGATGAATGCGGTTATGCACCGCGATGGCGATACGGTATATGAGTATCTCGAAGCCATCGGAAATATTGAAGGTGGAAGTGAAACGCTGGCGGACTATTTTGCAGATCATTACGACGAAGTTTTCAGCTTTTCTTCCACCGGAAGTTTTGTTCCACAGATCGATCCTGAATCCGACGCCAAAACACACAACACCTGGCTGATGGAGAAAATCGAGGAAATCGATCATGGCCTGGCATTTGGCAACTCCATCGAAAACGCCCGGCCTTTGTTGACGCGTTCAGAAGTAGCCGACGGTGACTGGATGGAGACGGCATGGATACTCCGCTACGAACTGCCCGATGCGTTCGGTGACATGATGATCACACTCCGCGACCGCGCTCAATCCGTGCTGGAAATGGCAGATGTGGCTTCGATACCTGATGCCATGAGTCCTGTGGATACGACAGGCGACGAAGAAGAGTCCGCCATTTAACAGCTGGAGCATGAGTACCGTTTTGACATCACTTGCCACCGTCGACAATCGGCCATTTTTCGATAAAGCCCTTCATTACGGCGTCATACAGGAAATCATTGCGCCCGACCGGGTGCAATGCGTTCAGGATGACTTATCGAAAGGCATCGTCCAGATCGCCAATTATTTTGGTACGGCGTACTTGCGGCCGGAGCTCGAACTCGCACTTCACCGCATGGTGAGCCTGATCAGCCTCTATCTGGAGGACATGTCGGGAGGAGACCTGAAGGTCGCAGCAGTTTCCTTGCGGGACAAGACGCTGCTGGCGCATTCCAAAGCCGGCTCAGACATGATCAAACGGCTCCATGCGATGCCGGACAGCACGTTATTCATGGGTGGAACGGTTTCAGCTGAAAGCCAGCGCGACTTTCTCGACGAAAAAACTGCTACAGGTTCAAGCCTGCTTGCTGAATACCGCACTGAGCTGGCGCTTCGACTGGAGAGTCAGAACACGATCGAGTTTGCATTCTGGCTTGCGAAAAAAATGGGGGCGTCACGCGATGAAATCGATGATGCGGACGCGTTAATCCGAAGTGCCATGCTGGTTATTTATGTTGATCAGGCCGAGCTGAAGATCCCGACCCGAACTGCGTTTGTTCGCCTCTTCAAGGCGGCCAGGCAAGCCAAAACCAGGTTTAACGAAGCTCGCCTGAAAGATTTACTCAAAGAAGCGCCAACAGAGTTCCAGCGGCTGGCGAGCCGCGCAATGGACCGATTCATCAAAAAGGACTTACCCCAGATCCGTGCGCCCTCCAGCACGGCCGACAAGTTGTTGTTTGGCGAGACAGGCGAAGTGTATTTCGTCAGCGAAAATCTGGACGAAGATGTCAGGGAATATGACCGCCTGGTTGCCCGGGAGTGGGATCGCGTCACACGCGGCGAAGCTGACGATCCCGCCGTTGTGGCCACCGTATTATTGTTGGTGGCGACAGGGCTGCCACCCAAAGCTTCCATGCTGCTGCGGGAGAGCAAAGCGGTAATCCAGAATTTTCGGGAGCATGGGTTCGATACTCAGGCAGTCATCACGTTTATTGACGCGCATGCCCCGGAATCGATCCGCGATGATTTGCAGCGCGTCTGGACGGGCGACCTGAAACCCGATGCGGAAGAACAACTCAACGATAACGACCCCAATTGGCCCGACAGCCACATGGAGCGTGCCCTTGAATACCTGAGGAAAACCTGTTCGGTTAGCTGGAAAGCGCGTAGACGCTAGCGGTACAGCCCCTCCCCCTAAGATAGAGCGCCTTCTTGTAGCGCCCTCAAGTTTTCTTCCAACCCGGCTGCATGCGTCAGTTCGGCAACATTGCCCTTGGTGAAAAATCCCTGAAACCCGCCAAAACGCTGGACGTATTCAATGATGAGCGAGGAATACTCGGATGCACTGGAGAAGATTTGCTTGAGCCCCTCATCCTTCGACCCAATGACGTCAAGCAGAAAGTTTTGTCCGCAATCGCGCAGCGAGCGCACCACATAATCGATGTTGGCAAGATCCGCTGTTTCTCCATCTTTTACTGCGACTGCAATGTGATGCAGGCGCGGACCGAAGTTGCGTACAAAAGCCTCGGTCGGTGATTCGGTCAACAGGTGGCTCATGAAATATGGGTGGTTGGCCGCGGTGAATACCTTGGCCGGACAGACGAGTTCATTGTCGAAGTGCACGCTCTTGGTAACGTTGGTCGAGGAGTTTTGATCGACGATGTCGTAGGAGCCCCAATAGTAGTAGCTCGACAGGGTCAGGTATTCGAGAATCGCGGCCTCGCGATTCTCGCTGTAGATACGGGTGGCGAGGTGATCAATCGGCAGCAACAGGGTGTCGATACCCAGTTTCTGCTGCGTGGCCTTGGCGGCCTCGTAGGCAACCTGCATGTCGTCGCGGATGGTGCTGATGCCGAGCGCGTAAACCCGGATGTCAGACTCGGGACGCTCCCAGTAGGACACAATGTTGTGGGTGTACGGGCTGGGTTTGACGATGGCCATGTTGCCCGGCAACTCCAGCTTGCGAACCTGTTCCTGGTTGAAGAAGCGGATGTCGCGCGCTTTTTGCATCTCGACCACGGCATGCGCATCGGTGACGCGCAACACTTCCCCCATGTAGCGTGAATTGGGCTTGGCGGCGCCTGCGGGATAGACCTCATTGAGGCTGCGAAAAATGCCGCGCACGTTGGGATCCTTGACCTCGCGCACCAGGATGTCCGGCGCGCTCATGTCGATGCGCAGGATGTGGGTGTAGTGCGATTCGGATTCGAGGGTGACCAGGTAGTGATACGGCGTCATCACGCACAGCTCGGCGACGTAGGCGACCGAATGGCTGGGCTCGACGGTGATCATCAACGCATCGATCTGGCGGATGCAATCGGTGAGGCCGATGCGATCACGCTCTTCAAGCAGGCGCCCCAGATAGTCTTCAAATTCAGGCGAGTTTTTTTTGTCGCCATTGCGGGTAAAGCTTAGCGAAGCGGTCATGTAATCAAATCAGGTTAAATTGGGATTGAGACAACTTCTGGGTATCGGCTGCACGAAAGAAAGTCTGAGCAATGACCACATTCAAATCTGCCAGACGACTCTCGATGTCATCACAAAACTCGTGCAGCCCGTCGCTCGCCAACTTGCGGTAGTCCGCCTCGTCCACCAGATTCAACATACCTTGCAAACGGCGCATGGGCTCGGCACCCGGAAGTTCATCCAGTGAAAACTGAATTTCGTGCAGGCAGTGACGCACGCTGCGAGGGAATTGCAGGTCATTGAGCAGGTAGGCCAGCACCTTGTGTCCACGCGCGTGGACGTCAACGTGACGCCGATACATCTGGTGAGCCGACAAGGCATGCAACACGCTCATCCAGATCATGTCAGGCATGGCAATATTCAGGGCCGCCTGGCCATTCTGATAGGGCAGGTTGATGGCGTAGCTCACATCCAGCACCCGCGACGTCATGTCGGCGCGCTCAAGGTTGCGGCCCAGACGCATGAACTGGAAGCCCTCATCGCGGCTCATCGTTCCGGACAGCAACCCCACCACGGCCTGGCGCCGGCGGATGATTTCGGTCAGCACTTCGTAACGTGTGCGTCGATCGAGTGCATGGCCGAGGTGGGTGCTGGTGTAGAGATACAGCTCGTTGACCCATTCCCATGACTCGCGCGGCAGCACTTCACGGAAGGTGCGGGTGTTTTCACGAGCATGGCGCACGCAAGCAAAAATCGATGAAGAATTGCGCTCATCCTGGATGAGAAAGCTCATCACCGCAGTTTCGCTTGCCTCGTCATATAACGCATGAAATGGCTCGTCGAGGCCCACCACCTTGAGCAAGTCTTCCCAGCCAAAACTGGCGCCGCGCGGCATATCCATCACCAGCATGGTGGTGGCGTTGATCAGGCGCGCCGTGTCCTCGGCACGTTCGAGATATCGCGCCATCCAGTACAAACTTTCTGCAACCCGGGCCAGCATCATCTTTCACCTCGCACGATCCAGGTGTCCTTGCTGCCGCCACCCTGCGATGAATTCACCACCAGCGAGCCGCGCCTGAGCGCAACCCGGGTCAGCCCCCCATGGGTAACGTACAAGTCTTTCGATTGCAGAACGAAGGGGCGCAGGTCAACGTGCCTTGGCTCGATTGCGTCTTCGCACAAGGTTGGCACGGTGGATAGCGACAAGGTGGGTTGCGCCATGTAGTTTCGCGGGTTGGCACGAATCAGTTCGGCAAACTGCTTGCGCTCATCCTCAGTGGACTTGGGACCAATCAACATGCCGTAGCCACCCGATTCGTTCGCCGGCTTCACCACCAACTTGTCGAGGTTCGCCAGCACGTACTCGCAGTCATCCTCCTTCATGCACAGGTAGCTGGGCACGTTGGGCAAGATCGCCTCTTCTTTCAGGTAGTAGCGAATCATGTCCGGCACATAGGAATAGACGACCTTGTCATCGGCCACGCCAGACCCGGGCGAGTTGGCAATGCCGACATTGCCTTTTTTCCACGCACGCATCAGGCCGGGCACGCCCAGCGTGGAATCTGCCCGGAACACCTCGGGGTCGATAAACTCTTCGTCTACACGGCGGTAAATTACGTCGAGTCGAGTCAGACCCGAAATGGTGTTCATGTAGACACAGTCATCGTCCAGCACCACGAGATCGGAGCCTTCGACCAGATACGCCCCCATCTGCTGAGCCAAGTAGGAATGTTCAAAGTAAGCCGAGTTGTAGATGCCTGGCGTCAGCACCGCGATTTCCGGCGTATCACCGGGACGGGGCGAGAGCGCCGCAAGCATGTCGTGAAGCTGCGCAGCGTAGTCGTCAATCGGCATCACGTCGTAACGCGCAAACAATTCGGGAAACAATCGCTTCATCAACTGGCGGTTTTCCAGCATATAAGAGACGCCCGATGGCACCCGCAGATTATCTTCCAGCACGTAGAAGGTGCCGTCGCCATCGCGCACAAGATCGGTGCCGCAAATGTGTGCCCACACGCCAAACGGTGGATTGGCGCCGACACAGGCTGCACGAAAGTTCTTCGAGTCGGCCAGCACCTCGGCAGGGAACACGCCATCCTTCACGATATTTTGTTCATGATAAATGTCATCGATGAACAGGTTCAGTGCTTTCAAACGCTGTTTCAGCCCGGCCGCGACCTGATCCCACTCAAGCTTGTCGATGATGCGCGGCACCACGTCAAACGGCCATGCACGATCAATATTTCCCGCTTCGGAATACACGGTAAACGTGATCCCCGCCGCCATGATCGCCGCATCCACCGCACTGTGGCGCGCATCGAGTTCGTCTGCCGCCAAGCCTGAGAAAAATTCACACAGTGCATCTGCACCCGGGCGCGGCTTGCCCGGTGCCTCGAGCAATTCGTCATATCCGCCCATTAGCGGATAGTGCCCACAATCGATTTTCATTCTTCCAGTCTCCGAACGGCCATTGCCGCGTTTAGGGTGCGGGCATGGACGACCCTGTAATGCATTAAGCAGTCACTGTGCCAACCTCATAACATCACAATGAATGAAGTGATTATAGGAATTGCCCTGCTGCACGAACGGAAAGAGTGCGCTATTTTCATGCGGCTTTTATGCGGGCGCTCCTGATTGGTGCATCCGGTTTGCCTTGTGCAGAAGCAGATTTTGGGAGTTGGATTCGCCGATTCGCGATGCGTTTGCATGCCCTTGTTATGATCGGCATGTATTTTGATTGGAGGGCATGGTGCAAGCGATTTTTGTTCACGGCATGGGCCGCTCACCGATATCGGGGTGGCAACTAATGGCACGGCTGCGCACACAGGGTATCCGCACCCATGCACTGGGCTACGCCGCCACCTTTCAAAGCTTTGTCTCCATCCGCAATCGGCTGATCGCTAAAATCCATGCGCTGTCAGCCAACGGCGACTACGTGCTGATCGGGCATTCACTGGGCGGTGTGCTGCTGCGGTCCGCCGTGGCCTCGCTGCCGCCGGGCACCCCGCTGCCGCGCCAGATTTTCCTGCTGGGTTCGCCGATCCAGCCTTCGCACTTTGCCCGCAAGCTGCATCGCAACTGGCTGTTTCGCGCCCTGGCGGGTGACTGCGGGCAATTGCTGGCCTCATCTGCCCGGATGGCTGCAATCGGGCCGGCGCGCGTGCCCACCACCAGCATCGTGGGCGTGCTTGGCTGGACGGGCTGGCTGAATCCGTTTCAAGGCGATTTGAACGACGGCATCGTGTCGGCATCCGAGGCCAGTGCGGAATGGATTGCCGAAGAAATTCGCATCCCCGTCATCCATACCTATCTGCCATCCAAAAGCGGGGTTGCCCAGATCATCCTTGAGCGGATCACAAACCCGCGCAATATCGCATGACGACGCGCTTATTGCTTACTCTCAATATCTTTGATCAGCGCCTTCATCTCGTCGATTTCCTTGCGCTGGGCCTTGATGATGCTGTCGGCAAGCGTCCTGACACGCGGATCCGAGATATGCGCGCGCTCGCTGGTAAGGATTGCAATTGAGTGGTGCGGGATCATGGCCTTCATCCAGGATACGTCTTCAACCGTCTCCTGGCTGCGGACCAGCCAGAGCGCAATCACAAACACGGCAGCACTGGCCACAAAAATGCTGATGTTCACGGCCCGGTTGGGATACATGCTCAGCATGAATCCCAACATGATGACGGCCATCGACGCGCCCATGACCAACGCCATGTAGGCTCGTGTCTCGCTGAAAAACACATGGTCCATCTGATAGGTGTTCAGATACATCAACACCAGCATAGCGACGGTTGAGGTGGCGATCATGACACCAAACTTCGCGTACTTGCTCATCGACAGTCTCCTTACGGTACGTCTATTAGGTGAATGACTGGCGAAGGGCAGAGTTTCTCTATCTCCGGCTCGCCCTGTCGCTCGTTCGAATCCAAGGTATCACGGTGCGCACCACCGCCCACCCGGTAATGCCTGAAAACCCTGTAGGATCCCGCCGACGACCGGCTGGCCACCCCAGCCGCTCAACGCGCGCGGGCTTTGGCGAGTTTGGCTTTGAGTTCGGCCATTACCGCAGCGGCGGCTTTTTCGCCTTCGAGAATCGCCAGATGCCGATCGTCAAAGCTGGTACTGCTGACCGCCGCAGTCATCGGCCGAATCACGATGTCGGCATCTTTCAGCTCATGGCCGGCGATGGCGTGACCCATGATGGCAAAGGTTTGCAGCAGCACATCCATTGTGCCGGTGAGCTTGGCGCGGCGGCTAACGTTGGAGATATCGACCGCGATTACGAAGTCGGCGCCCATCACGTGCGCCGACTGCACCGGCACCGGTGAGGTGAGGCCGCCGTCGACATAGTCACGCCCGTTGATGTCGACCGGCTGAAACACGCCCGGCAGAGCGCTCGACGCGCGCACCGCGGTACCAGTGTTGCCAAGGCGAAACAGCACCATTTCGCCGCTTTGCAGATCGGTAGCCACCACCCCCAGCGGCTTGGGCAGCTTCTGCATCGACAAATTCTTGACCTTCTGGTTGATGAAATCCTGCAGCGCTTTGCCCTTGAGCACACCGCGGTTGGGCAGCGTCCAGTCGGCCAGCATGTCTTCCTCCATCCCGAGCGCCAGCTTCTGCATATCGAAGCCGCTCATACCTGATGCGTAAAGCGCGCCCACTACTGACCCCGCGCTGGTGCCGACGACGATGTCCGGGACGATTCCCTGCGCTTCCAGCGCCTTGATCACGCCGATGTGAGCAAAGCCGCGCGCCGCCCCTCCACCCAAGGCCAGCGCGATCTTCAATGGCGGCTTAGGCGTTGGGATTGGAGATGGCGCTGGCAGTGTCGCACAGGCGGAAAGCAAGGCAACAAGCAGGAATAGGGGAAGACGGTGCATAAAAACGATCTCCGGTTTGAGAAAGGATTATGGCGGGTGGCGGTTAAACCGACTAGCGGCACCCACAATTGAAGCAACAGGAAGCTGACACGATGCCCCGTCATTATCCTGTACCGCCACGGGCCTCCGAAGTCATTTAAACTGGGCGAACAATACCTAGCCGGAAACCCTAGTGTCATGAATCAGAAATATCGCAACATGAAACGGCGTCTTTTTCCGCATGGCGGCGTTACTCTTCGTTGCCATAGAG
>JAAFGW010000022.1 GCA_010365175.1 Sulfuriferula multivorans
GCCACTCCCCACCCCATGCGCCGCCTGCAGCACCAGCACATCAAAATCCGCCGCACTCATCAGTCCCCGCTCGGCCACAATGTCGCGCACCGGACGCCCTGACTTCTCCGATTCCTTGGCAACTTCAGCAGCCTGGTTGTAGCCGATCTGGGTGTTGAGCAGGGTGGCCAGGGCAACGCTCTGGTGGATAAAGAACGCGCAGCGTTCCCTGTTAACAACAATCCCCTTGAGGTTCTTTTCGGTGGCGGCGTTCATGGCGTTGGTCAGCCAGTCCATGGCGTCGAACAGCGCGCTGCCCATGGCGGGCATCATCACGTTCAGTTCCATTTGTCCGGCCTGCACCATGTAGGACACGGCAGCGTCCTGCCCCAGCACCTGGAAGCACACTTGGTTGAGCATTTCGAACATGACCGGGTTGACCTTGCCGGGCATGATGCTGGAGCCGGGCTGCACGGGTGGCAACTGGATTTCGCCGAGGCCGGTGCGCGGGCCGGAAGCGAGCAGGCGCAGGTCGTTGGAAATCCGGGTGAGTTCCAGCGCGAGGTTGCGGATTTCGCCCGACAGGCGCGCCAGATCATTCATCGACTGCATTTGGGCAACCAGCTGGCCGACGCGTATCGGTTCGCCGGTCAGATGGGCCAGCTCGGACGCCGCACGGGCGGGGTAATCAGGCGAGGTGTTGAGCCCGGTGCCGGCGGCGGAACCGCCGAGGCCGATTTCGCACAGAGCGGGGCGCAACGCATCGAGCGCGGCTTCGCAACGGGCAAGTGTCCAGGCGTAGCCGGCGAATTCATGGCCGATGGTGGTGGGCACGGCGTCCTGCAAATGGGTGCGGCCGGATTTGACGGTGTCTTTTTCGCGCTCGGCAAGGCGGGAAAATTCAGCAGCCATGCTGTTTACCGCAGCGGTCAGGCGGGGCAACTTGGCCAGCACGGCCAGCCGGATTGCGGTGGGGATAGTGTCGTTGGTCGACTGCCCCATGTTGACGTCGTCGTTTGGGTTGATCGGCGTGTAGCCGCCTTTTTCTCCGCCAAGCGCCACGTTGGCGAGGTTGGCGATGACTTCGTTGCTGTTCATGTTGTGGCTGGTGCCGGCGCCTGCCTGAAAACGGTCGACCACGAATTGATCGATATATTCGCCGGCGAGGATTTTGTCGCAGGCGGCTGCAATGGCATCGCGCTTTTGCTCGGATAACCACCCCGGCTGGCAGTTGGCATGTGCAGCGGCGAGCTTTATACGGACGTGGGCTAGTACGAAATCCTTATCCGGACTGCGGCCAGAAATGGGAAAATTAACCATTGCACGAGCGGTTTGTGCGCCATACCAGGCATCCAGGGGAACCTGGACCTCGCCAAGCGAGTCTTTCTCAGTACGCAATTCATTCATGATGGGAAAACCAATGCAGACGTTACAAAGAAGTCGATTTTATCCGATGTGGCTGGCCGGGCTGTTTCTGGCGTTGATGACGCTGGTTGTGGTGGGCGCGCAGGCCGCTGACTTCAAAGTAACGGACACTACCGGAAAAACGCATACCCTCTCTGGGTACAAAGGGAAATGGGTGCTGGTGAACTACTGGGCCACATGGTGCCCGCCCTGTCTGGAGGAAATCCCTGATCTGATTTCGTTGCATGAGAACAAGAAGAACAATCTCGTCGTCATCGGGGTTGCAATGGATTACAAATCGCCCAAACAAGTGACGGACTTTGCCGAAGGCTTGTTGGTAACGTATCCCATCGTGCTGGGTACACCGAAAATCGTGAGCCAGATTGGTCCGATGCAGGGCTTGCCGACCACTTATTTATTTAACCCAGAGGGTAAGATGGTTGCGCATCAGGTTGGGGCGCTCACACGCGAATCGGTTGAAAGCTTCATCAACAGCAAAAAAGTAAGCGCCAGTAAATAAGCCGCATCCATAAAAAGCAGATGTAATCAGGAGACTCCATGCGTCATTTGTTACTCGTATTTGTTCTATTGTTCGCGACACCCACTTGGGCGGAAACACGCGACCCGGGGAACTTCTTTTTCCAGCCGAAATTCGGCGACTTACAGGCAGATCTGCAGGAAGCCAAAAAGCAAGGAAAGAAGGGCGTGTTTCTGTTTTTTGAGCAGGATGCCTGCCCGTTTTGCGAGCGCATGAAAACCACCATCCTCAATCAGTCTGAGGTTCAGGATGCCTTCCGTGCGCAGTTTTTGCTGTATCCGATTGATGTCAATGGCGATACTGAAATGACTGATTTTCAGGGAAAGGCCACGACTGAAAAAGATTTTGCGTTTTCGCATCGTGTTCGTGCCACGCCAACGCTGTTGTTTTTTGATCTCGACGGAAAACTCGTTACGCGCTACACCGGACCCACAAAAGACAAGGCCGAGTTGCTGTTGCTCGGGAAATATGTAGCCGAGGGTGCTTACGCGACCCAACCTTTTACCAAATACAAACAAGTTAAATGATGCGTGCAGCCGCTTGTGTGCTGTTGGCGTGGGCATTGTCTGCGTCAGCGTGGGCTGAGCGTTTGACGCTTGAAGAGGCGCTGGCTAGCGTGTCGGCCCCGCATCCTGATCGCCGCGTGGCGGAAAGTGAATTGGCGCTGGCGCGAGCCGACCGTGAACAGGCAGGTAGCCGACAGGATTTCAATCTATTTCTGGAAGGCAACCTGCGCACAGGCCATCGTTCTGATGGCGACTGGGCGCCTGACAATATCGGACGCATCGTTGCACGTAAGTCTTTGTTTGATTTTGGCCGCAGCAGCCAGGCCATCGCAGCGGCCGATCAGGAAATCGTGGCGCGTCAGGCTGCGCTATTCAATGTCGAAAACTTGCGTCGCATCGACATCATGGCGCGGTATTTCGATGTGTTGCTGGCCGATATGCAATACGCCGCAGACAACGAACTGCTGGCTGTGACCTATGTGTCCTGGGATAACGCCAAGAAACGCTTTGAAGTGGGGCAGATCAGTCAGCCTGATCTGGTGCGTTTAGAGGCGACTTTTCAGGATGTTCGGGAGCGACGTTACGCCAGCCTGCAGCGTATGAGCAGCACGCGGCAGAAGTTGGCCCATGCGATGAACCGACCAGGTGTGCTGCCTTCAGAACTCGAAGAGCCTCCCTTGAAGGGAAATGCCCGTGCTGTTGCTGAATACGAAGCGCTGCTTGCTGTAGCGATGCGCAATAATCCTCGTGTCCTTGCGCTGCAGGCACAAGTTGCGGCATCGGATGGACGGATAGCGGCGGTGCGTGCAGACCGTAATCCTACGCTGGATGCAGAAGTGATCGGTGCGGGATATAGCCGTAGCTCTAACACGCGCGATGACCTGAGTGCCGGGCTGGTGTTTACTATCCCCTTGTATCAAGGCGCGCGAGTGGATGCTCGCGTGGCGCGCGAACTTGCGCAAAAAGAGCGCATTGCAGCTGAACTGGAAAAACTCAAGCGCGACTTGTCAGAATCGCTGTTTACGACGCTTCAGGAAATTCAATGGCTGCGTGAAAGCGGTCGTACCGCCGCAGACAAGCAAATTGAGTTTCGGGACTGGATGTTGGAACGTGCGCGCGCGGAGTATGAATTGGAAATGAAAACCAATCTGGGCGCGAGCATGGCTGAAACCCAGCTTGCGTTGTTACGTCGCAAGCAGGTGGAATACAGGCTGGCGCTGGCATTGGCGCGCATTGATGCATTGTCAGGTGGTAGCTTGCCACCTGTTGAGGGAGCAAGAAAATGAAACAGAGCCTGTTGGTACTGGCGCTGGCCGGTTGGGGGGCGCTGGGTGCGACCCCATTGTGGGCCGCAGAAAATATCGAACTGACCACACGGGTTTCCGGGGTGGTGGATCAGGTGCTGGTCAAAGTCGGGCAGCGTGTGAGCAAAGGGACTGTGCTGCTGCGACTGGACAAAACCATCCTGCAGGCGCGCCTGGACGAAGCGACTGCGGAGCACGTGCGCGCGCAGGCAGATGAAGGGGATGCCAAGCGTGAGGCGGAGCGTGCACAGGAGCTGTTCAACCGGACGGTGTCTTCGACCACGGAGCTCGATGCTGCCCTGTTACGGCACACTCGGGCGCAGGCGACCTTGTCCGCTACCAATGCACGTAAAGTCATCGCGCAAAAGAACCTGAACGACGCCGAGTTGAAAGCACCGTTTGATGGCGTGGTGAGCGCGGTCCCAAGCGCTCCTGGGACCGTGGTAGTGGCGGATTGCCAACCCAAAACGCTAATTATTCTCCGTTCCGGACAGCCCTGATTTCTCTGCAAGGGATTTATTCGCCCAGTCGCTGAGCGGCACCTGCTTCCATTTCGGCAGCCTGGTGCGGCGAAGCGACGGCCGCGATGACCTTGCGACACAGGGGCAATAAAGCCTTGAATCCAGCGACATCCTTCACTTCACTCATCTGTTTGTAGGCTGGTGATTTGGTTCCCACCAAAGTAGCCATGAATTCAAGCACGAAGGCATGCGCTTCACTCAAGTCGCCTGTGAGCTGCACCGGGGCCGCGACGGACGCAACCCGGGGAGCCGGTCGGGCTACTGGAGCGGATGCCATGTTGCGAAGCGTCTGAATGAAGCCGCTTTGCAGCAGTTCATTTACCATGCTTTCGATCGCTACACATTTCGGGTGTCTGCTGCACAATTCACCGAATGAAGTGCCGTTCCCGATATCGAACAGAAGCTGACGGTATTTTGGCCGCAACGTGTGGCCCAGATTGAAGATTTCTTCCTGTCCCTTGACCGTGCGGGCCAACTGTATTGTCATTTCCATGATCGTCTCTCCATTATTGTGATGCAGGTCATTGCCTGTAACAAATAAGCAGCATAGGTTGTGCCAGCAGGGACATAACGCGGGCACTGCTGTTTGGTGCGGCTTTGCGGAGGGTTGCGCACGGTGTAGAACGTGGAATCTTGCAGTGGAATGTTGGGGAAACGACAGAATGTTGAAATTTCGTCAGCCTGCTGTTAATTCACGCTGTGTAATCAGGCCGCGAGAAAAGGCACCGCTGGGGAGTGGAATGTCGGGGGTTGGCGTGGACAAGCTAGGGGGCAGCATGGATGATTATCCTTGCTGAAAGCGGCAGGGCCGCCGGATTCGGAAATCAAGCCTGCAGTTCTTGATGTCAGCTGCGTGATGCGGAGAAGGTGTCAGCGGATTTTGTCGTGGGTTGGTAATCCCAATGCCGCTTCCACGCGCCGACCACCAGGTTGGGGTATTCCGGGCGGCCGAGGCTGCCGTTGAAGCGTCCCAGCGCGCGAAATAAGTCGCCGCGTTCAATGTCGATGTAGTGGCGCAAGATGAGTGCGCCATAGCGTAAATTGGTCCGCAGTTGGAACAGATTGTGGTCGGGGTTGCCAATGGCCTTGACCCAGAACGGCATCACTTGTGTGTAGCCGCGTGCGCCAACTGGCGATACGGCGTATTTACGAAAGCCGCTTTCGACCTGAATCAGTCCCAGCATTAATTGGGGATCGACACCTGCGCGTGAGGCTTCCCAGTGCAACGTGGTCAGAAATTCCATGCGCTCGGATTCGTCCGGCATGCGTTTGGACAGCCGATGTGACATTTCTTTAAGCCAAGCTGTTTCATCTGCGGCTTGTCTAAACGCGGTGCGGGTGACCGCGGTATCGGCCAGTCCACGTTGCAGTGACGAACGCACATTGGCCGACATTGCCTCTTCCCGCTGCCCCCCCGCGTGCGCGGGGAGGGACAGGAGGCTTGCTGCCAGCAACAGGCTAATGGTCGTCAATGCTTTCATGTCAGTGATTCAATATTCCTGTCAAAAATTCCATGGCTTCTTTGAGACCAATTTTCTTGGGTTCGACGGCCTGGCCTGCCTCGGTAAGGCGCGTTTGATATTCGATGATGCCGTCCTTCAACCCTCGCTCACCCACAGTGATACGGTGGGGTATTCCGATCAATTCAGCATCGGCAAACATGACTCCGGGGCGCTCATCGCGGTCGTCCAGCAGTACGTCATGCCCCGCAGCTTTCAACTCGGCATGCAAGTTATCAGCAGCAGTTTTAACCATCTCACTTTTGCCATAGCCGATTGCTACAATAACGAGCAAGAATGGTGCCATGGCAATGGGCCAAATGATGCCTTTATCGTCGTGGTGCTGTTCGATGGCCGAGGCCACGATACGCGAGACGCCGACGCCGTAACAGCCCATTTCCATGGGCTGCGATTTACCTGCCTCGTCCAGGTAAGTGGCGTCCATGGCGAGCGAGTACTTGCTGCCCAGTTGGAACACATGCCCGACTTCGATGCCGCGGCATAGTTTCAGTGTGCCTTTGCCGTCGGGGCTGGGGTCGCCGGCAAGGACATTACGCAGATCGACCACAACCGGTTCGGGCAGGTCACGGCCAAAATTGACACCAATAAGGTGTTGGCCGTCGACATTAGCACCACAGACAAAATCACTCATTGCAGCCACCGCGCGGTCGGCAATCACGGGGATTTTCAAACCCACCGGACCCACTGAACCAGGCGCGCAGCCAGTCGCGGCACGGACTGAGGCTTCATTTGCCAAGGCAAATGGAATTTTCACGCCCGCGATTTTCTCGGCTTTGATGTCGTTCAACACATGGTCGCCCCGTACCAGCAAAGCAACCGGGCCATCCGTTCCTTCCACAATCAGAGTTTTAACGGTCTGATTGACGTTGAACTTGAGAAAAGCGGCCACCTCATCGATGGTTTTGACGCCCGGTGTAGCTATCGATTGCATCTCCTGAGCCGGCGCGGCGCGCGGCGCGGCGGGCGCGACGGCCTCTGCCAGTTCAACGTTGGCGGCGTAATCGGAATTGGGGCAATAGGCGAGGAGGTCTTCACCCGAATCGGCCAGCACATGGAATTCGTGCGAGCCCGAGCCGCCGATGGCGCCCGTGTCAGCCGCAACCGCACGGAAGGTCAGCCCCAGCCGGGTGAAAATCCGCGTATAGGCGTCGTACATGATCTGGTACGTGGTCGCGAGACTTTGCTTGTTGGGATGGAAGGAATAGGCGTCCTTCATCAGAAATTCGCGCGCGCGCATGACACCGAATCGCGGACGGATTTCATCGCGGAATTTCATCTGGATCTGGTAGAAATTCAGCGGCAACTGTCGGTAGCTCTTGATTTCACGACGAGCGATGTCGGTAATGACTTCCTCGTGGGTAGGGCCAAAGCAGAAGTCGCGTTTGTGGCGATCTTTGATCTTCAGCATTTGTGGGCCAAACAGGGCCCAGCGCCCGGTTTCTTCCCACAATTCGGCGGGCTGCACCGCTGGCATCAGCAGTTCGATCGCCCCGGCCCGGTTCATTTCCTCCCGCACCACGGCTTCCACCCGTCGCAGCACACGCAGGCCCAGCGGCATCCAGGTATAGAGCCCCGATCCCAGTCGCTTGATCAGACCTGCGCGCAGCATGAGTTTGTGGCTGACGAGTTCGGCCTCGGACGGGGCTTCCTTGGTCGTGGAAATGAAAAACTGGCTGGCACGCATGATGGATGGTTGAGGCGAAAAACGGTATTTTAGCGTGCGGGCGTGTAATCTCTCGTGCTCATTTTCAGGACTAGTGTCGTGAATCAGAAATAGGGGAACAAAATGAAGCGGATGGATTTTTTTGCAGGGCAAAGCGCGAGGAGGCGACATAGCTGGTTCTATGGCAACGACGCGCAACGCCGACATGCGGAACGTGTGCCCAAGCCGTCAGGCTGTCGGGTAAAAGACGCCGCTTCATGTTGCGATATTTCTGATTTACGACACTAAAGCAGCCATGCGCATGAAGTTTGGGAAACGCCGGGCAGATGATGACGGTATGGAAGTGACCGAAGAGCGCGGCTTGCGCACTCTGCGTCTGGGGAGTTGCGCCATTCAGAGCATGATGCGGGTTAACCGGCCGTGGGATCTGGAACTGGCCTATACACGCGCAATGATGGGGTTTCTGATGTTTAACCCAGCGCCGAAAAACGTGTTGATGGTTGGCTTGGGTGGCGGCTCATTCGCCAAATTCATTCGCAAACATCTGCCTCAAACACAGGTCACGGCAGTTGAAATCGATCCCCGGGTGATTGCTGCCGCACGCACGCATTTCGAGTTGCCGCCTGACGACGAGACCCTGACCGTGATCGAGGCCGATGGCGCGCTGTTTGTGAAGCAGCAGCCCGATAGTGCCGATGTAATCCTGCTGGACGGTTTCGATGCCGGCAATCAGGTGGAGGGCTTGGCCACGCAAAAGTTTTATACGGCTTGCTATCGTGCGCTCAAGCCCGGCGGGATTCTGGTGGTCAATTTATGGGGGGTCGACGCTGGATTCGCCGAATATTTTGCGCGACTTTCGCGGGCATTTGGCGGGGAAGTGGGCTGGATTGCAGTGCAGCACAAAGTCAATGTCATCGTGATGGCATTCAAGGAACCGGCCGCAGCAGCGCGTCTCGATGCAGTACAACCCCAGCTGGCTGACTTGTCGAATCACTTTGGACTGGATCTGCGCGGTTTTTCGAGAGACCTTCAGTGGGCAGAGGGCATCGTGCCGCTGCTCGATTAGTGAGGTTGGTGTTGATGCACCACTTCATTCGGAGTCCAGAAAGGGCACTTGCAGAATTTTTTATCCGGTCGAAACAGCATGACTTCTGTCTGCTGATGTCTGATAGGCGCTGGCTGCGGAAATACAATTCCGCTTCGGCATAATGGCTTTAAAGACCTGCTCAGATTCCTTCTGTATTTTGAAAATTTCCTGTTAAAACAATAACTAAAGCTTGATTTCAGACCACTGCAGGTTTGCAATTTCCGGTGGGTGTGAAAGAATACAGCTAATCGAATTTTACAGATGGTGGCGGCCATGATTGACCGAGAGGGGTACCGCCCGAACGTCGGCATCATATTGTGCAATGCGCATAATCAGGTTTTCTGGGGCAAGCGCGTCAATCAGCACGCTTGGCAGTTTCCCCAAGGTGGCATGAATGCAGGGGAAACGCCTGAACAAGCCATGTTCCGGGAGCTGGAAGAAGAAGTGGGTTTGCTCCCTGACCACGTACGTATTTTGGGGCGCACGCGCGAGTGGTTGCGTTACGACGTGCCAGCCCATTGGACGCGGCGAGACAATCGCGGCCTCTATCGTGGCCAAAAGCAGATATGGTTTTTGTTGCGCTTGACCGGTCGAGATTGTGATGTGTCGTTGCGGGCCAGTAGTCATCCCGAGTTTGATGCCTGGCGCTGGAATGAGTACTGGGTGTCAATGGAAACGGTGGTCGACTTCAAGCGAGATGTCTATCGATTGGCACTTGAAGAGCTGGAACGCTATCTGCACAAGGACGTACGCTATCTGCGGCAAGATATGCGCCATGGCTGTGAGCGACACAGTGCCGCGCTAGACCTGCAACTCAAGTCCTGATCCGGGATCCTGAAACCACACCAAGTGGAGGCGTGATGAAGATACGGATCTATGATTCGACTACGCTGACTCCCGTAGCGGCTGCCCCAGGTATCCCTTTGTGGCAGCTTGCGCCTACGCGCGACAGCGCAGGGCAGCGACTGACCGATTTCATGATGCTGATTCCCCGCTTGCGTAATCGAACCCCTGCTGAAATTGAGCAGGCGTCACGTGATATCCAGTCTGTGCTGGAATTGCATCAGGATGTCGTGTTTGCCGATTTGAACCTCAAACTCAACTTGCTATGGGTGTCGTTGCGACCTCGTCCAGGCGCGATCAGCGAACTGGCGGCAGCCATCCGGCTACGTGTACCCGAAGCTGTTTTGGTGGCGCATTACGCTGATCCGCATTAGCGCCGTTTAGTCCGCAGAGGATGAACCAAAGGCCTAGGTCACCGACTTCGGGGGAGCGCTTGCTTGCGAATTTACAGCTTGCCAGACTGCCTGCAAAAACCCGGGTCTGTCGCAAAGCAGTACGGCAATCCAGGGTCGTTTTGCCGAAAGAGTGTCAGAAATCGAGGTCGTAACCCATTGAGACAACTGTATGTGCTGGACCTGCGCGCGTGATTGCGCCTTGCCACTAACAATGCCCTATGCCCCTGTAAACGGCAGGGAAACCCGTATGTTTTCACTGTTTTCGTTCGCCCTAAGCGACGGAATTCGTTAAAATACGCGATTACTTAATCTACCTGCTGGAGCAAAAATGGCCGTTTCTGAACTTCAAGTGCAAACTGCACTGAAAGAGTTGGTTGACCCCAACACACACAAAGATTACGTGTCGACTAAATCCGCCCGCAACATCAAAATCGAGGGTGAGGCCGTTTCGGTAGATATCCTGCTGAGCTACCCGGCGCAGAGCCAGTTGGCCACGATCAAGCAGCAGGTAGAAGATAAGCTCAAAAGCATAGATGGCGTGTCCAGTGCCACAGCCAATGTCAGCTTCAAGATCGTTTCGCATAGCGTGCAGCGCGGCGTCAAATTGATCCCCAACGTCAAGAACATCATCGCCATTGCCTCAGGCAAAGGTGGCGTCGGTAAATCCACCACGGCGGTTAACCTCGCGCTGGCATTGTCTGCCGAAGGTGCGCGCGTTGGCATGTTGGACGCCGATATCTACGGTCCTTCGCAGCCGACCATGCTGGGCATTACTGAAAAGCCCGAGTCCACCGATGGCAAGAACCTTGATCCGCTGATCGGCCATGGTATTCAGGCAATGTCGATCGGCTTTCTGATCGACGTTGAAACGCCCATGGTGTGGCGCGGTCCGATGGTGACGCAGGCGCTGGAGCAGCTGTTGAACAACACCAATTGGAGCGAGCTCGACTATCTGGTGGTTGACCTGCCGCCGGGCACCGGCGACATCCAGCTGACGCTGGCGCAGCGCGTGCCGGTGACTGGCGCAGTGATTGTTACCACGCCGCAGGACATCGCGCTGATCGATGCGCGCAAGGGTCTGAAAATGTTTGAGAAGGTCGGCATTCCCATCATCGGGGTGGTCGAGAACATGAGCCTGCATATCTGCTCGGCCTGCGGACACGAAGAGCGCATCTTCGGCGAAGGCGGCGGTGAGCGCATGTGTAAGGATTACAGTGTGGAATTCCTCGGCGCGTTGCCGCTTGACGGCGCGATTCGTGCCGACACCGATGCTGGCACGCCGTCAGTCGTGTCCGACCCGGATGGCCGCGTCACCGATATCTATAAAATGATCGCCCGCCGCGTTGCCGTCAAGATTGGTGAAACGTCAGAGGATCATTCCAACAAGTTTCCCAACATCGTCATTTCCAATACCTGATGAGCATCAAGTCCGACCGATGGATCCGCCAAATGGCGGCTGAGCAGGGCATGATCGAGCCGTTCGAACCCGGCCAGGTCAAACAGATTGGTGGCCGGCCCATCGTGTCGTATGGCACGTCGAGCTACGGCTACGACGTGCGTTGTGCGGCCGAATTCAAGCTATTCACCAATCTCAACAGCACAATCGTCGACCCCAAGGCGTTCGACCCGAGTTCATTTGTTGAGGTGGTGGGCGATTCCTGCATCATCCCGCCCAATTCGTTTGCACTCGCGCGCACGGTGGAATACTTCCGCATTCCGCGCAGTGTGCTGACCATTTGTCTCGGAAAAAGCACCTACGCGCGTTGTGGCATCATCGTCAACGTGACGCCGCTGGAGCCTGAATGGGAAGGCCATGTGACGCTGGAGTTTTCCAACACAACACCCTTGCCCGCACGTATTTACGCCAACGAAGGCGTGGCGCAAATGCTGTTCCTCGAATCCGACGAGGTGTGCGAAACTTCGTACCGAGATCGCGGTGGAAAATATCAGGG
Organism: Sulfuriferula multivorans; assembly: GCA_010365175.1. Lineage (GTDB taxonomy): Bacteria > Pseudomonadota > Gammaproteobacteria > Burkholderiales > Thiobacillaceae > Thiobacillus. The sequence goes on from JAAFGW010000022.1 coordinate 11,713, forward strand.
TCAGGTTGGCGTGACCCTGCCGAAAATTTAGTGGCTGTTAAGAAATAAACATTTGAAACTTTCTTTTACAGCCATTTATGCGGATTTAAGGAAATAACATGTATATGTTATTTCCACGGGAGCTTAATCCCCGGTGTCCAGGGGATTGCTCATAATCCGCTTCTTTTAATCCGCCCATTCCTACGGCTTCCCTCTGGAGCAGGCCATGCGCTTTCGTTTCCCCGTTGTCATTATTGACGAAGATTTCCGTTCAGAGAACGCCTCCGGACTGGGTATCCGCACCCTGGCCGAAGCGATCGAGAAAGAAGGTATCGAAGTGCTCGGCGTCACCAACTATGGTGACCTGACTTCGTTTGCCCAGCAGCAGGCGCGTGCCTCGGCGTTCGTATTGTCTATCGATGACGAGGAACTGGCGGGGTCGGACGAAGACACTAATATCGCGTTGCAAAAATTGCGCAGTTTTGTTGAAGAAGTGCGCTTTCGTAATGCGGAAATCCCGATTTTTCTGCATGGCGAAACCCGTACCGCACGCCATATCCCCAACGATATCCTGCGCGAGCTCAGCGGCTTCATCCACATGCTCGAAGATACGCCGGAGTTTCTGGCGCGCTACATCCTGCGCGAAGCACGGACCTATCTTGAATCGCTGGTGCCGCCTTTTTTCAGGGCACTGACTCACTACGCGGCGGATGGATCGTATTCCTGGCATTGCCCGGGGCACTCAGGCGGCGTGGCCTTTCTGAAGTCGCCGATTGGCCAAATGTTCCACCAGTTTTTTGGCGAAAATCTGTTGCGTGCTGACGTCTGCAACGCGGTTGACGAACTTGGTCAATTGCTCGACCACACCGGCCCGGTGGGGGCGTCGGAGCGCAACGCGGCGCGCATCTTCAATTGCGACCACCTGTTCTTCGTCACCAACGGAACCTCGTCGTCCAACAAGATGGTGTGGCACGCCACCGTTGCGCCGGGTGACATCGTCGTGGTCGACCGCAACTGCCACAAGTCCATCCTGCACGCCATCATGATGTGCGGCGCGATACCGATATTCCTGACGCCAACGCGAAATCATTACGGCATCATCGGGCCGATCCCGCTGGACGAGTTCCGTCCGGAAAACATCAAGAAAAAAATCGCCGCACATCCGTTTGCCAAGGATGTAAAACGCAAGCCGCGCATCCTGACCATTACCCAGTCAACTTACGACGGCATCCTCTACAACGTCGACATGATCAAGGAACTGCTGGGCGACTACATCGATACGCTGCATTTCGATGAAGCCTGGCTGCCGCACGCGACTTTCCACGACTTCTATCGTGGCATGCATGCCATCGGCAAGAACCGGCCGCGTGCCAAGGATGCGCTGGTGTTTGCTACCCAGTCGACGCACAAGTTGCTGGCGGGTTTGAGCCAGGCCTCGCAGATCCTGGTGCAGGACTCCGAAACGCGGAAACTCGATTTTCACCGTTTCAACGAAGCCTATCTGATGCATACCTCGACTTCGCCGCAGTACGCCATCATCGCCTCGTGTGATGTGGCCGCAGCGATGATGGAGCCGCCTGGTGGACCCGCATTAGTCGAGGAGTCCATCCGCGAAGCGCTGGATTTCCGTCGCGCCATCCGCAAGGTTGACGAGGAGTTTGGCGATTCCTGGTGGTTCAAGGTGTGGGGCCCGCAGAAACTGGCAGACGAAGGCGTGGGCGACCGTGAAGACTGGATGCTCGGTAACGACGAGCGTTGGCATGAATTCGGCCATATTGCGCCGGGCTTTAACATGCTCGACCCGATCAAGGCCACCGTAATTACACCGGGGCTCGACATGGAGGGTGCCTTTGCCGACTGGGGTATTCCGGCGGCGATTGTCACCAAATACCTGGCCGAGCACGGCGTGATCGTTGAAAAAACAGGTCTGTATTCCTTCTTCATCATGTTCACCATCGGCATTACCAAGGGCCGCTGGAACACGTTGGTGACGGCGCTGCAGCAGTTCAAGGCCGATTACGACGAGAACCAGCCGCTGTGGCGTGTGCTGCCCGAGTTCATCTTGAAGCATCCCCGCTATGAGAAAACCGGCCTCAAGGATCTGTGTGATCAGATTCATACGGTCTACAAGGCCAATGATGTGGCACGCTTGACAACTGAAATGTATTTGTCGGAGATGGCCCCGGCGATGAAGCCGGCGGATGCCTTTGCCAAGATGGCACACCGTGAAATCGAACGGGTTGCACTCGACGAACTTGAAGGCCGCATCACCGCGATGCTGGTGACGCCTTATCCTCCGGGCATTCCCCTGCTGATTCCGGGTGAGCGTTTCAATTCCACGATCGTGCGCTATTTGCAGTTCACCCGTGATTTCAACGAGAAATTCCCTGGCTTCGAGACCGATGTGCATGGATTTGTCGATGAAGTGGTTGATGGCAAGACCCATTATTACGTCGACTGCGTAATGTGAACCAGCGGCCGTCTGGTGGCTGACCGCTTGATTTGTCAGACAAAAAGCGTATGATTCTTGATCCCCAGTTTGCTGGGGATTGTTTTTTGGGTCCAAGCAGTTGCCTTGGCCATTTTGACCTTGCTCCACCGCACCGCAGCGGGGGGCTGAACCGAAAGGAAACTTGATGCGGCATTATGAAATCGTTTTTATTGTCCACCCCGATCAGAGCGAACAGGTACCCGCCATGATCGAGCGTTATCGCGCTAACCTCGCCACGCGCGGCGGCAGCGTTCACCGTCTGGAAGATTGGGGTCGTCGTCAGATGGCTTACCCGATCCAGAAAATTCACAAGGCACATTACGTGCTGATGAATATCGAGTGTGACCAGGAAACCCTGGACGAACTCGAGCATGGCTTCAAATTCAATGATGCCGTGCTGCGTCATCTGACCATCAAGCGTGATGATGCTGTGACTACAGCTTCGCCGATGATGAAGGAAGAAAAATCGCGCGACATTCTGGAATCGGCTAAGCCTGAAGCTGCAAAAGAAGAGGCCGCCAAAACAGAACCCGCGGCTGAACCCGCTGCAGCCTGAGTGAGTGAATCGGCTGGTTATCAGCGGAGCCCTTATTCAGGTTGATCCTGTACGTTTCAGCCCAGCGGGCGTGCCCATTGCCGAAGGTGTTATCCAACACAGCAGTAGTCAGGCAGTGGCAACGCAAGTCCGGCAAGTTGAATGTGAGTTGACAATACAGGCGAGCGGCTCGCTTGCCCAACAACTGGCACAACTGGTCACTGGAACGCAGGTCAAACTGGAAGGCGCGTTGAACCGACGCAGTGTTAAAAGCCGACAACTGATCTTGATATTGAATCGAATCGAAAAGGAATAATCATGGCACGTCCCATGGGTGGTAAATCAGGCGGCAAGTTCGCCAAAAAAGGCGGCCGCGACAGTGGCAACCGGGGTCTCTTCAAGCGTCGCAAATTCTGCCGCTTTACCGTCGACAAGGTGGTTGAAGTCGATTACAAGGACATCGATGTGCTGAAGGAATTCATCGCAGAAAATGGCCGCATCATCCCGGCGCGTATCACCGGCACCAAGGCGCGTTATCAGCGCCAACTGGGCACTGCGATCAAGCGTGCGCGCTTCCTTGCGCTCATGCCTTACACCGACCTGCATTAAGGAGACGACTATGCAAATCATACTGATGGATACAGTCGTCAACCTGGGCAAGCTGGGTGACGTGGTTAAAGTGAAAGATGGCTACGCCCGCAACTTTCTGATTCCCACCCGCCGTGCGCGTCGTGCCACGCAAGCCAATATGGATGCGTTCGCAGTGCAGAAGGCCGAATTGGAGCGTGTGGCTACTGAAAAGCTGGCCGAAGCGCAGGCTCGTGCTGCCAAGTTGGAAGGTTGCAGCGTGACCGTGAGCCAGAAAGCCGGTGTGGATGGCCGTCTGTTCGGCTCAATCTCCAATTCGGATATTGCTGATGCGTTGGTTAAGCAAGGACTTGACGTGGTCAAAAATGAAGTTCGCATGCCGGACGGCCCGCTTAAGGCCATCGGTGAATTCCCCGTGGTACTGGGATTGCACCATGACGTGGTGGCTAACATCACTGTCAAGGTGGTCGGCGAGAAGTAAACTTTGCTGCGTTCCAGAAAAGGGAGCCTTGGGCTCCCTTTTCTATTTCCGGCGGCCGGATATACCCGGCTGTTCACGCTTTATCCACAGCCTTATCCCTTGGTGGGGGTGGAGCTGGAGACTAGAATCCTGCCATGGCTGCTATCCACTCATTGACGACACATTCCGATTCCCAACTGGCGCAAATGCGCTTGCCACCGCATTCACTGGAAGCCGAGCAGGCGGTATTAGGGGGATTGCTGCTGGACAACAGCGCATGGGATCGTATTGGCGATGTGGTTTCGGAAAGCGATTTTTATCGTCTGGATCATCGCCAGATTTTGCGCGCGATCATTCGGCAGATTGCTGAAAACCGCCCGGCTGATGCGGTAACGGTGACCGAAGCGCTGCAATCCATGGGACAGCTCGAAGGCGTGGGTGGGTTGGCCTATATCGTGGCGCTGGCGAGCAATACGCCGTCGGCGGCCAACATCCGACGTTATGCAGAAATCGTGCGTGAGCGTTCGGTGATGCGCCGGCTGGCCGAAGTGGCGACCGGGATTGCCGACACCGCCTATGCGCCGGCCGGGCGCAGTGCCTCGCAGCTGCTCGACGAGGCCGAAGCTAAAGTGTTCGAGATTGCCGAATCCGGCAGCCGGGGGCAGGTGGGCTTTACCGAAATCAAGCCGCTACTGAAAGAAGTGGTCGAGCGCATCGACGAGTTGTATCACCGCGACAATGATTCCGGCATCACCGGTGTCCCCACGGGCTTTCACGATCTCGACCAAAAAACTTCGGGCTTCCAGCCGGGCGATCTGATCATCGTGGCCGGGCGGCCGTCGATGGGTAAAACCGCGTTTTCGCTCAACATCGCTGAAAACGTCGCGCTCGACACTGGCCTGCCGGTGGCGGTGTTCTCGATGGAAATGGGCGGTACCCAACTGGTGATGCGGATGATCGGTTCTGTCGGCAAGTTGGACCAGCACCGGCTGCGTACCGGCAAACTGGGCGAGGACGACTGGCAGCGGCTGACGTATGCACTTGGCAAGCTCAATGAAGCGCCGATATTCATCGACGAATCACCTGGACTCAACGTGCTGGAGCTGCGTGCGCGGGCGCGCCGGCTGATGCGCCAGTGCGGTAAGCTCGGCCTGATTGTCATTGACTACTTGCAACTGATGTCGGGCAACGGTTCGGGTGAAAACCGCGCCACCGAAATTTCAGAGATCTCGCGTGCCTTGAAGGGCTTGGCGAAAGAGCTGCAGGTGCCAGTGGTTGCGCTGTCGCAGTTGAACCGCGGATTGGAACAGCGCCCCAACAAGCGCCCCGTGATGTCTGACCTGCGCGAATCGGGCGCCATCGAGCAGGATGCTGACATCATTCTGTTCATTTACCGCGACGAGGTCTACAACCCCGATACGCAGGACAAGGGCACGGCGGAAATCATTATCAGCAAGCAGCGTAATGGCCCGATTGGCACCGTGCGACTGGCTTTCATCGGCGAATACACACGATTTGAATCGCTGGCCCAGCCAGGATCGTACTAAGACGATGCGTCCCATTCAGGCACGCATATCCATTGATGCAATGGCGCATAACTTTCGGGTTGCGCGCAGCCACTCAGGCGCGGCTCGGGTGTTTGTCGTGGTCAAGGCCAACGCTTATGGGCACGGGCTTTCGCGTGCGCGGCGGGCATTTGCAGCAGCTGATGGTTTTGCAGTGCTGACGCTGGAAGAGGCGGCCAACCTGCGGTTGATGGGGGTGGAACAACCCATCATGTTGCTCGAGGGCATGTTTGGTCCCGACGAAATTGCACCCTGTGCCGAGCTCGACCTGAGTCCGGTGCTGCACCATGCTGCGCAGCTCGACTGGCTGGAGCAACACCCCCCCGTCCGTCCGATTCAGGTCTTTCTCAAATTCGACAGCGGCATGCACCGGCTGGGTTTCCCGCTCGCCAATCATGAAGCCATCGTTGCTCGGGTGCGCAGTTTGCCCGGGGTAGCGGGCATTACGCTGATGACCCATTTTGCCCAGGCAGATGAAGCGGCGGGGG
>JAAFGW010000023.1 GCA_010365175.1 Sulfuriferula multivorans
GCACTGGCCGGGTTTGCCGACCTACAGTTTCAGACGGTATTCACGATCACCAAGGAACGCGAGATGGGGACGCAGGATTACCCGGTGTTTTTGATGACGGCACAACGCGCGGGCAGCTAGTGTCGGCGCGCTACTCGGCCCTAGCCCGAACGTTTCATAAATTCGCGTGATGATCGCGCAGGATTTTGTTTTGTAGGGGGATTTTGTGAAGGAGCGGCGTAGTTATTCATACGCTCGACGGAACAAAATTTCCATACGAAACAAAAGACCAGCGAGGGCACGCGTTAATTCATGAAACGTTCGGGCTAGACCACGGCCTGCCATCATCAAACGGGGCATGCTGAAAATCAGCCCATCATCCAAACAGGATGGATTCAGGAAAAACTCAGTGACTGCACTCGATAAAATTACCCAGCGCGTAAATTTGCATGGCGACCCTGATGTGGCCGCAACACCCCGCCCACTTTTGACGCTTGAGGAGTTTTTTGAGGGCAATGATGTGGTGGGTTCAATAGGCTGCAACCTGGAAACGATCCCTGAACCGGCTGACTTCTACGCATTGCTGCTACGCATCCGAAAAATGAAAAACGTCGCTGACGTTCGCGCTCAAGTGACAGCCTTCAATAACCGGGATTGGCCGTGCTCTGACACCATTTGGATCATCACCTCCGAGCCACCTGAGGAAGTTTCGACGTGGTTTCCCGAGCCTCTCATGCCAGATGATTGCTGGTGGGGATGGGTGGAGGGTCAGTCTTACGAGGCCATGGAAATGCCGCCAGACATGGAGCCCGTAGGGTGCTTGTGGAATTGAGGTTTGCTTGATGGCTTATTCAAGCGGGCTGCTACAGCAGGCCCGTTAATTCAACCGTGACCGAAGAATCGCTATGGATCAGAAAATTATCGAGCTGTGTGACGAATACACGCACACCCCACTCGATCGCCGGCTTTTTCTGACCCGCCTGGCGAAACTGACCGGTAGCCTTGCGGCGGCATCGGCCCTGGTTCCCCTACTCGCCGCGAATCAGGCACACGCGGCGCTCGTGGCCACGGAGGATGCGAGACTGGTAACAGAACACACCGGCTATCCCGGTGCCACGGGTGAAATCAAGGTCTACCTGGCCCGACCCAAAGGCACGGGCAAGCTACCCGCCGTCATCGTGATTCACGAAAACCGCGGGCTAAACCCCCATATCGAAGATGTCGCGCGACGGATGGCACTGGAGGGGTTTCTCGTGCTTGCACCTGATCTGCTTTCCCCTCTGGGCGGTACCCCTTCAAACGAGGACACCGCACGCGAGATGATCGGCACGCTTGATGGCACACAAACTGTTGCGAACTTGCGTGCCGCCGTGGACTGGCTCTCGAAGCATGCTCATGGCAATGGAAAAGTGGGCACGATGGGGTTTTGCTGGGGAGGCGGCATGGTGGGCGATCTGGCCGTACATGTGCCCGCCCTCGCTGCTGCGGTGGTCTACTACAGCCGACAGCCCAAGGCGGCGGATGTGGAAAAAATTCAGGCACCGCTGTTGCTGCACTACGCAGGGCTCGACAAACGCGTCAACGAAGGCATTGCAGACTTTGAAAGTGCACTCAAGCAAGCCAACAAATCTTATGAGCTACACGTTTATGATGGCGTCAATCATGCATTCAATAACGACACGTCTGAAGCCCGCTATAACCAACAGGCGGCCGAATAGGCATGGTCACGCAGTGTCGCTTTTCTGAAAAGCAAGTTGGCAACTTGATTGCCTATTAAGGCTGTTCCAAGCGGTAGCCTAACCTCAAGAATTGCACTGGAATGCTTACTGAACACGGGGCAGGCCAAAGACTCAGGTATCCCATCACGACGACTTTCGATTTGATCTGTAAGGGATTCAGCTCCTTGCACGACTGAAAGACTTCTAGAGGGAGAGTCTCATGCGCACTTTCATATTGGCCTGTGCCCTGGTCGCCCCCGCCGCCCAAGCGGCTACCTGCACCGCCACCAGCGGCGTAACCCGCAACAGCCTGCTGGAGTTGTACACCTCGGAGGGGTGCAGTTCCTGCCCACCAGCCGACCGCTGGCTATCGCATCTATCACCGAATAGCGGTGTAGTGCCTTTGGCTTTTCATGTGGACTACTGGGACAAGCTGGGTTGGCGAGACCCGTTTGCCCAGGCCGCCTTCAGCCAACGGCAGCGCGCCCGCAACAGCGGGATGGGGTGGGTGTATACGCCGCAGGTGATGCTGGACGGCGCCGATCACCGCAACTGGCATCGCGACCGTACCCCCTTATTGAAGCCCACACCCGCTCAGGTGAATCTCAGCCTGACGCTGATGCAATCGCACAAACGCATTGACGTCGAGGTTGACAGCCGCTTTATTGCTTCAGCCGGTGACAACAATGCGCAGCTCTTCCTGGCACTGTATGAAAACCGGCTGAGTTCCAAGGTGGTGGCGGGCGAAAATGCCAGTCGCACTTTGAATCACGACTATGTAGTACGCGAACTGGTTGGCCCACTCAAACCCCAGTCACGCCATAGCTTCAAGTTGCAGGACGGCTGGAAAGCAGCCGATCTGGGTGTGGCGGCGTTTTTGTTGAATGCTCAGGGCAAAACCCTGCAAACGCTGGCGCAGCCAGCTTGTCCCTGAATGGGGCGCTGCGCCCCTATCGGTTTCATTGATGCAAACTGTGACTCGCCCTGCAATTAATCAAGGCGCGTCATGTGATCACGTAGTGCCAGAGACTCGGTTAAAACCCCGCTCATGCGTGCAGTAAAGAGAGCCATCGACTCGCCAGCTTGTGGGGTCTCGCTCGACTTATCGCTTGATCTTTAACCCATTTTGTTATTACCCGGGATCGGTATGGTATAAATGTATCAGCTCAAAATGGAAGCCAGTTATGAGAAGAATAAAAATCGAAGCTCATCCGGATGCAACGCGCCTTTCAAAACTGAAAGTCAACGTTTGGCCTGAATGGGAAAAAGAAAGCTCGATCATGCCCTGGACGTATGTGGAAGCCGAGACCAGCTACATTCTCGAAGGACGGGCAATCATCACGCCCGAAGAAGGTGAACCGGTTGAGATTTGCAAAGGCAACCTGGTGACTTTTCCTGCTGGCATGTCATGTGTGTGGAACATCATCGAGCCAGTGCGAAAACGATATCGCATAGGCTAGACACACACGTCTAACCGAATACGTATTTGATCCCCACGGCGTGCCAGTGAACGGCTTCTTCTTCCAATGCGCGTTGGGTCAGTGGATGGTTTTCCAGCCAGCCTTCAGGCAAAGCAAGACGAATGCGTTTTCCGGTAACTTCCACCTTGAGTTCTGGCAAGTCCGGTTTGGCGCGACTACGACACAGAATAACGGCCTGACGCAGCAACCAAATCAGCAAGCGATCATTCTCAGTCAAAACAGCTTCGGCAGAAAACTCCGACAATTTGAGCAGCACGCCACGCTGTGCACGTGCCAACAAGGCCAATCGCGCTTGATCAGAACGCGAAAAACCGGGCATATCGGCATTTTCCAGAATGTAGCCTGAATGACGGTGATAGCCGCTATGCGATACCGACAAACCAATTTCATGCAACCGCGCAGCCCAGTCGAGAAAACGCATGTCGTTTTCACTATTGGCGCCGGTCGAGACCCATAATTTGAGCGCCAGTTGGCTAACGCGTGCTGCCTGCTGAGTATCAATGTGATAGCGGCGCATGAATTCATCCACCGTAGCCTCGCGCATGTCCTGCTGATGAAAACGCCCCAGCAAATCATACAAAATACCTTCGCGCATGGCCGTTTCCGCCACATCCATCTGCTCGATTCCAAGCTCGGCAAACAAACCAGACATGATGGCGAATCCACCGGCTATAACGGGCCGGCGATCGCTGCGCAATCCGGCAAGCTCCAGCGCATCGTTATGCCCTGCCTTGATCATCATGCTTCGCAACTTTGCGAGCCCATCGACAGTAATCCCGTTTTCCGACAAACCATTTTTCTCGAGGATTTCGCGCAGCGCTCGCGCTGTGCCGCTGGAACCCAGGGCCTGCTGCCAATTGTCCCTGGAAAACTTTTTGGCGATACGCTCGACTTCGACCCGGGCAGTCACCTCGGCTGCTCTCATCGCAGTCTTGTCAATTAAGCCCCCGGCAAAAAAGCGCTGCGAAAAATTGACGCATCCCATGTGCAGGCTTTCGCCTTCGCGAGGGTTGAGCCCCTGTCCGATAATCACCTCGGTTGAGCCTCCGCCGATATCCACCACCAGTCGGCTGTTGGGTGAAGCGGGTAACGAATGCGCCACGCCGAGGTAAATCAGCCGCGCCTCTTCGCGCCCGGCAACGATCTCGATCGGATGACCGAGCGCGATTTCTGCTTTGCGGATGAATGAATCGGCATTTTTGGCGATGCGCAGCGCCGAGGTGCCGACGCAGCGTACTGCTTCGGGAGGCAGGCCACGCAGACGTTCGCCAAAGCGTTGCAGACAGGCCAGCGCACTGGCCTGAGTGGCTTCATCGAGCTGTTTTTCGTCGGTAAGTCCGCCGGCCAGACGCACGGTTTCTTTCAGCGAATCGAGCGGATAGAGCTGATCGCCAGACACGCGCACCACTTCCAGACGAAAGGAGTTGGAACCCATGTCAACGGCTGCAAGGGTGTCGTAGGATTTCATTTGGAAGCACCAAAGAAGAGGTAAGCCATACCAATAGCCGCCAGTATGCCAGCGACGTCAGCAATCAGCCCACACGTCACGGCATGTCGCACGCGCTTGATGCCGACTGCACCGAAATACACGGCCAACACGTAAAACGTCGTTTCGGTGCTGCCCTGCACGATGGAAGCGAGTCGTCCGGCAAAGGAGTCAGCGCCATGTGTCTGCATGGTGTCGATCATCATGGCACGCGCACCGCTGCCGGAGAAAGGTTTCATCAAGGCAGTGGGCAGCGCCTCGACCCAGCGCGCGTCGTAGCCAAAGCTCAAGACGGTGCCCCGCAAGCCGTTCATCAGCAGATCAAGCGCACCGCTCGCGCGGAATACGGCAATGGCCACCAGCATGGCGACCAGATACGGAATAATCGTGACGGCGGTCTGAAATCCCTCTTTCGCACCTTCGATGAACGCTTCGTAGGCATTGACGCGGCGCCACACTGCCATCAACAGAAAAGTACTGACCAGACCGAACAACAAGACATTGCTGAGTATGGACGACTGCCGTGTCATTTCTGCAGCGTCCAAATTGCCGAAATAGACCACCAGCCCGCCAATAAGCGCGGTGGCCCCACCCAGATATGCCATGGTGACGCGGTTCCACAGATGCAATCGTTGATACAACCCGGTAACCAGAAGCCCTACCAGAGTGCCGATATAGGTTGTGATGAGCAGCGGAATGAAAACGTCGGTAGGGTCCGCCGCGCCCATCTGCGCGCGGTAGGTAAAGATGGTGACCGGCAGCAAAGTGACCGAAGCGGTATTGATGACCAGGAACAGGATTTGCGCATCGCTCGCGGTATCAGGCGTGGGATTGAGCGTTTGTAATTCCTGCATCGCCTTGATGCCGAGCGGCGTTGCTGCGTTGTCCAGGCCCAGCATGTTCGCACCCATGTTCATGGTCATCGCACCGAGTGCTGGATGATTGGGCGGCACTTCGGGGAACAGGCGTTTGAACAAGGGGGCAAGACCACGCGTGAGAAGGTCCAGCATGCCGGCACGCTCACCGATTTTCATGACGCCCAGCCACAGTGCCATCACGCCGGTCAGGCCGAGCGCAATTTCAAATGCAGTTTTGCTGCTGTCGAATAACGCCTTGACCAGCGCTGCAAAAATTCCGGCATCGCCCAGAACAACAAGCTTGAAACACGCAATCAGAAAGGCAACGAGAATGAAGCCGATCCACAGCGCATTGAGCATGGGGGCACCTCTAAAAATTCAATCAAGCTGATGATGGCAAGGCGCAAAGTCGCGAAAAAGCGCAGTGTACACGTAGTACATGAGCATTTTGAGCGGCTTTGCAACGCCGCCAGCGCGGCTTCAGTGAGTTTTTAGAGGTGCCCATAAGGCGTTACGCCACCCAACCCGCGATAACGACAAGCAAGCCCGCCACCAGCCAGATCACCAGACCGCGCCAGATCATGCTTACGGCGCTGTCGATGGCATCAACCTCCGGAGCCTGACCCGTGCCGAGGTCTGGTCGCCATACCGTTTCATTGCCAATTTGGATGCTCTGACCTAACTGCAAGCCCATGGCGCCCGCGCCAGCAGCGAGCACGACGCCCTCTTCAACTTCTGGCCAGGCTGGCGCCTGGGTACGCCAGCAAAAGGTCGCATCTTCGAAATTACCGGCGATAGCATAGGTCAAAGCAGTCAGCCGCGCAGGCAACCAGTTGATGGCATGAAAAACACGCTGTGCGCATAAACCGAACCGTCCCTGCGAGTCCACCCAACGGCGCGACAAAATAGAAGCGCAACGAAACAACACCGCACCAACGGGACCGAGCGGAATCAGCAACACAAACCAGAACAGCACGCCGAACATTTGCCGGTGGCTCGATGTCATCGTCTGTTCGATTGTTACGCGCATGATGTCATCCTCGCTGAAGTCACTGGCATCGCCACCCCGCCAATCAACCAGAAGCGCACGTGCGCCGTCGAGATCACCTGCGCGCAACAACCGCGCAATTTGTTCAGCAGTATCGCTGAAGTATTTGAAGCCCATGGTGAAGTACAACACCACCACATTCCAGACCCAACCCAGAACAGGATGGATGCCGCTGAGCAAAGAAAAAATCAACCACACGCCCACTAACACAGGAAGTACAGCCAGTGCCCAAGCGATAGCGCCATGGCTGTATTCACCCGCATTCAAGCGCCGGTCCAGCCACAGAATGAAACGGGTGTATTTCTGATAATGCGGCAGCCTGCGCCGCAGTGGACGCACGTGTTCGAGGGCAACGGCGGCGAGAACGGAGAAAAAAGCCATCAGCGATCCATTTCCAGTGTAAATGTGCCGATCCGGCTTGCCTGTCCGGCTGGCCGATAGAGCTCTACTGTCGGCATGACAAGGGTTTTACCTTTCGACTCCAGGGTTTCAGACAAGGCCAGATACGTTTTGGACGGCGCCAGCAACGTTGCTGCCTGAACGTGGGCGGCATACACAGCGCGGCGCTCAATGCGTCCTTCTTTCATTCCGGCAGGAACCGGTGCGTTGACGGCGAGGGTGTAACCCAGTTGTGCGCGCACTTTACCGTTGGCCGCACGCGGGTCAGTGAGTATGACGCTGATGGTGTCGCCTGCAGCCACCTTGGCGACGGTGAATTTATCCAGGGCGGTGCGCTGCGATTTGCGCATATTGCTAATCGGCCCTTCGTAGTCAATGTAGGCATATCGGTAAGGCCCCGCCTCAGTCTCCGAAACGCTAACCGAGCTGAATCCGCCCCACCACCAGAACACCGCCAGAAGCGGTAATACGAATGCCAGCAAAAAAGCTGGCCACTGTTTTTTGAACACCGATTTCCCCCATTTATCCTCGCGAAGATACCACAGGCCAGGCTCCATTCGCCCAGAGCCAAGGTGAAGACCGCTGAACGTTCACACCAGACATCGGTCCAGTCTATGTCGACGGAATCGCAGCCTGACGCGATGACCTGACGGGATTACCCTGAGCTTGAATCACCCGTTCAGCCCACCTCGTCTTTATGAGATGTTTATAATGGCCACTCATTTTTTGGAGTCTTCATGATTGCACGCCTGCTGTTTTCCCTGTTATGCCTGGGCCTGCCAGCTGCTGCCCATGCGGCGACTCAAGCTGCAATGGCCGAGGTGAGCGTACCCATGAAAGCCATCAAGGTCGGCCCGCACAGCTATTTCGTGCAAGGCCTGCCGGGGGCGGCATCCAGTGCCAACCAAGGCTTCATGTCCAACGCCGGGTTTGTCATCACGCCAAATGGCGTCGTGGTTTTCGATGCACTGGCCTCGCCACCGCTGGCCAAAAAACTGGTCCGGGTGATTCGTGAAATCACCAGTCAACCGATCAAGCGCGTCATCGTCAGCCATTATCACGCCGATCATTACTACGGCCTGCAGGTGTTCAAGGCGTTAGGAGCGGAAATCTGGGCCCACCGAGCGGGCGAAGGCACGACCCGCAGCAAGGACGCCGCCGAGCGTTTTGCCCAGCGCAAGGAAGCGCTGTTTCCATGGGTGGACGATACCACTCAGTTACTGGAAGCCGACCGCTATCTGGCAGGCGATGAGGATTTTGAAATGGGGGGCGTTCATTTCAACCTGCGCTACGTCGGCCCGGCGCATTCCAGAGAAGACATTGCGATGATGGTTAAAGAAGATAGCGTGCTCTATAGCGGGGATTTGGTGTTTCTCGGACGGATACCGTTTGTGGGCGACGCAGACAGCCGCGCCTGGATAGCTTCGCTCGAAAAATTGATTGAAATGAAGCCCCGCGTCCTGGTACCCGGACACGGCGGGCTGACAAAATCGCCAAAAACCGATCTGGTCTTTACCCGTGATTACCTGCAGTTTTTGCGTAGCCAATTAGGACAATCCGCCCGTAACCTCATTCCCTTTGAACAAGCCTACCAATCCATCGACTGGTCAAAGTATCGCAAACTGCCCGCCTTTAAAGAAGCCAACCGGGCCAATGCCTACAACCAGTATCTACGACTTGAGATGGAAACCAGCATGTAATACAGGGACCGCGTTGCTAGCCCGAACGTTTCATAAATTCGCGTGATGATCGCGCAGGATTTTGTTTTGTAGGGGAATTTTGTGGAGGAGCGGCATAGTTATTCATACGCCAGACGGAACAAAATTTCCATACGAAACAAAAGACCAGCGAGGGTACGCGTTAATTTATGAAACGTTCGGGCTAGGGGTAGGCCCCTATTATTTCTGCACTCTTGGCGCATAAAAGAGATTTTGGGCTATGCCTTACCCCCCATAAAGCGCGATAATCCTGCCTCTGCACAATAACCATCAATACTTATCGCCACCCGTTCATGTTTTGCTCTCCCGAAGAACTCCTGCAGAAAACTCAGGCTTTGTCGAACACATGGCAGCGCTATCAGACCACGCCCACATTTGAATGCTTTGTTGAGCTGGCAGTATCGATCAACAGTTTCACTGAGTTTTTGATCGACAAGGGCATAACCGCCCTGCATCACGCCAGCCACCAGCTGGAACAGGTAACGCTGACACTGTTCAACAAGGATATCGAGCACCCGCTGGCGCAAGCCGCGCAAGATGACCTCAACGAACGCATTCTGGCATTGGGGCGCATGGCCGATACCCATGCCACTGCCGCCGCCGGAATGGCAGAAAGACGGCATGACCATCAACATGCCATTCCACTTGACACAAGGGTGAGACAAACCTGGTTGATTGGCCACGACCCGGTAGTCTGGAAAGGACTGCTGGTACAGCTCGGCTATTTCGGCATGGCAGCAGAGTTCAGTCTTTGGAACCAAAACCTGCCTGATGACGCAGATTCAGCGCCCCTGTTGCTGCTTGACATGAGCAGCCTGCCGGATGCTGATTGGACAAGCCGGATCCAGGCGCTGCGGCAACGGTTTCCCATGGGACAGATCATCTGTCTCGGGGTACTGTCTGACTTTGAACAGCTTCAACAAGCCCTGCGCGGAGGCAGCGACAGCTGTCTGCTCGAAGGGACGCCTTCACACACCATCATCGAACACATCATGGATTTAAGCGACCGGCACGAGCAGGAAGCCTATCGCGTGTTGATTGTGGAAGACTCCAAGACTGCGGGACATGTGATTCGTCGAACCCTGGAAGAAAACCAGATTGTGTCCGAAGTCGTCAATGATCCGCGCCAGGCATTGAATGTGCTTAGGCAGTTCAATCCGGACCTGATCCTGATGGACATGTACATGCCCAACTGCACGGGCGTCGAGCTCGCACGTATCATCCGGCAACATAACGAGTTCCTGAGCACCCCCATCGTTTATCTTTCTGGCGAAACCAACGTCGCCCTACAGGTCGATGCGATGCGACTCGGCGGTGACCATTTTCTCACCAAGCCCTTCAATCCGGTGTTTCTCAATGCGATTGTAAAAAGCAAAATCGAGCGATACCGAGCTTTGCGACGGACCATGTACCACGACAGTCTGACCGGCTTGCTCAACCACTCCAGCGGCAAAAACACACTGGACATGCTGCTCTCCAGCATGGCGCACGAAGGTAGCCAACTGTCGGTGGTGATGATGGACATTGACCATTTCAAGCAGGTCAACGACAACTACGGCCACCCGGTTGGCGATCAAGTCATCCGCAGCTTGTCGTGGCTGCTCAAACAGCGTCTGCGCAAACAGGACATCATCTGCCGATACGGCGGCGAAGAATTTCTGATTGGTTTACCCCACACCGATGCGGAACAGGCTTTCGCCATGATGGATCGTATCCGGCAGGATTTTGCGCAGATACGCCACCCCTATCGCGATAGTTATTTCATGTCCACCGCCAGCGGGGGCATTTCCACCTATCCACTTCATGCAAGCGGCGATACCTTGATCAAGGCTGCAGACGAGGCGCTCTACAAAGCCAAGCGGAGTGGCCGGAATCGTGTCCACACCGGAGATGATTAAGGGCACCTCTAAAAATTCAGAGTTCGCCCAAATGCAAGGCGCGGGAAAAGTTTCGCAGCGCCGCATATGTTTGATATGTCAGCAAGAAACTTTTCCCGCAACGCCGCAGTTGGGATTTATGCCCTTTTCGGGTATGAAATCTGGATTTTTAGAGGTGCCCTTAACTCAAGATCAGTTTCAGACCAATCAGAATCGTAACCCCCTCAAACGCCCGTTTGATCCACGTGTTGCCTTTGCGAATCGCCAGGTGGCTGCCCAGATAGCCACCAATGATTGCGCCGGTCAGTAGGGCGGGCATCCATCCCCAGGCCACCGTGCCAATCAATCCGAGCACCAGTGCGCCGGTGCCATTCCAAACCAGGCCGCACAAAATCAGCGTATAGGCCACGGCCCGGGTGTAATCCAGGCCAAAGTGGCGGATCAGCCAGATCGTTAAAAAAAGTCCGGTGCCGCTAGTGATCGAGCCATTAAGGACACCAACGATAAACAGGCCGGCCATACCCACCAGCAATCCCCTGCCGTGCTGGTTTCTCGGCGCATAGTCCATGCCGAGGCGAGGCTTGAACGCAGAATACAGACCTATCCCCAGCGTCAAAAAACCCAGCGCCAAGGTGGCGGCACGTTCGGGAACCTGCAGAATAGTGACGGCACCCAGCACCACACCAGGAAGACCTGCGCCCAGAATGATCAGGGAAAAACGGCGCTCGAGATGGGATTCTTTCAAATGCCGCAGGGTGGCGCCGACGCCGAGTGCCACGCTGGCAACTTTGTGGGTAGCCAGCGCCACGCCAAAAGGCAGGCCGAGAAAAATCAGCATGGGAAACTGAATCAGACCGGCCCCGCCACCTGACAGGGCCGAGAAAAAGTTGGCAACAAACGAAGCCACCAACAAAACCAGCTGATCGAATACGTTAGCTATGTTGTGATGCCGATTTCGGCCGGAAATCTAGCGTAGACCAATTTCAATCCCGCGTCGGCAATCGTTTTCAAAAACCTGTCCGCCATAGACGCTTCGAGCAGGAATTCCACCACTACAGAAAGCTCACCCGCCAGTTCAAAAAATCCAATGTCGTGCCGGCCATGGCGACCAAACCCGGCCAATGCGCGGAAAGCTGAACCGCCACTGATGCCAAGTTCCTGCGCTTGATCGAGCAGCCACTCGTAGGTCAATTTTCCATGATGGTGGTTCGCTTCGGACACAAATACCTGCAGACAAACAGCATTCATTTGAAGATCCTTATCGAATAAAAGCCCAGGCCTGTAGCGAGAAATGAGCCCGTCATATGAGCCAGCGCAATCAAGCCGCCAGTCACCCACAGACCGCGCATCATGGCCGTCACGACTTCAGCAGAAAAGGTGGAAAAGGTGGTGAGGCCACCCAGCAGGCCAGTGATCAGGAACAAGCGCGCTTCCGGTGGCATGCCCGGATGTTCGGAGAACCAGGCGATGACCAGACCCACAAGATAACCACCGATCAGGTTGGCCGCCAATGTGCCTAGCGGCATGGTTGGGAACATCGGGTTAAGCCACAGGCCCAACCCCCAGCGCAGCCATGCACCGATAGCAGCGCCCAATCCAATGGCGAGGAACGCCGTCACGAAAAAACTGATTGGGCTTTGGTCATGTGCGCATTCTAGCCGACAGCGTCAGAACATGGGGCTTACAGCGCGTCTTTCACAATCTCGGTCAGGAGCTTTTCAACATCGGCCAACGCTTTTTTTAGCGCAGGATTTTTCGACGTTGGCGGCTTCCGGAAAGCCACGTAAATATGCTCATCGTTGGGGAGTTTGTAGACTGACACACTATAAGGGCACAGCACCATGGCATGCGGGTCGGCTTCCATCATGACGCGGGAAACCGTCGCGCTGCAAAACTCCATCTGCTCCCCAAAATCGTATACCTGCTTGCTGGCGCCCAGGTCTTTGCCGGTGCGCGCCAGCATTTCAGCGATATGGTTGCTGTGGGTAATCAATAAGCCCTTGCCCTCGATTGCCATAGCGACCGAGTCACGCACATTCTGAAAAGTCCCATGGGTCTTGAACAGCATGGTGTAGTTTTCAGCCGCTATCGCGGAAAGGGGTAAACAGAGCATTGCGCACACAGCGATCAGGCGTTTCATGGCAGTTTCCTTTGTTTGCATCAGTTTATTTTCCGCCCTTTGCGGAAAGTCGGCAATGGTCGTTTGATACACTCGTTGCATGGCGAAAATAGTCAAAAAAGCACACCTTAAAGCGGACGGTCGTTTCTGGCTGACACTGGATGGCAAGAATTTTCTGGGGCGTGGTCGCGTTGAGTTGCTGCAACGCATCCGTGAAACCGGTTCCATCTCCAAAGCCGCAAAAGCCATGAAGATGAGCTACAAGGCGGCATGGGATGCGGTCGATGCAATGAATGCTGCCTGGCTGACACCCTTAGTTCATAGCGGCCCAGCTGGCAGCCATTTGACCGAAGACGCTGAGCGCCTGATTACCGCGTACCAGCAAGCTGAAACGCAACACGCCGTATTCATGGCGAATCTGGCCAAGTCACTCACGCTCAACGCGGCGTAAGAGCCTCATCTAATCACAACCGAGCTTTATAAAATGTCAGCGGTATTGACGTGTTTTTCGTTACCGCCGATTTCATTTTACCTACCACGTGCATTTCACACGGTTTGCAATCAAAGCGTAAGGTGAGTTTTTCGCTGCCGTTGATCAAGGTCAGTGGCTCAGCGCGTACGGTGCCTTGCACCCCCGTCACCCCTTTGGCCTGTTTGGGGCACAAACTCAGCGAATAGCGCACGCAGTGCTTGGTGATCATCAGCGAGACTTCGCCGGCTTCCTCGTGACTCTCATACGCAGCAGCAATCACTTTTACGCCATGTTTGGCGTAAAAGTCTCGCGCCTTGTGGTTAAAGACATTGGCGAGATAGCTGAGCGTGTCTTCTGGATACGTCGCGGGTGGACTGATTTCCTGTGCACGCAGTGGGCGTTTGTACCCCTCCACGCGTGCTGTTTCCAATGCAATAACGGCGTCACGCCGCAAGGCATTGATAAAGGATGCGGGCACAAACCAGGGCTGCGTCCATTCCAGCGCGATGCCCATCGGAGCAAACGACGTGGTGCCCAGTTTGCCGAGGTGCTCGCGCAAGGTGGTCTCGGCTTTGGCAGTGTCCTTGGCCGGCTCTTTGGCGTGGTCTGCCGCCACCGTGACGGAATGGCCATCCTCGTCGGCCAGCGTCAGCGAAAATCCGGCTGCGGTTTCATCCAGCCGTATCCACACCCCGATACGGCGTTCGCTCGATTGCTTGTCCAGCATGCGCACCCAGTTCATGTCACGGTTGCGGTTCACCGCAGTGCCTGCACGCAGATCTTTAAAGCTTGAAATCGGTTCACGCGGAAATACGCGCCACACGCCCTCGCCTGTTTTCTCGGCACGGTTGATCGCCAAGCCCGCCAACTCTTTCTGCAAGGTGTAGTAACACAGGCCATCACCATTGTTCAGCGCAATGTCGGGAGACTCGGTTTTCAGCTCGACCCATTTATCGCCAACCTTGCTGACATAGCCCACCGGCAGACCAGGGTTCTTCGGGGTATCGAACGCGCCGATATCATCCTTGCGACCGCCGACAAAATAATCAGTGAACTCGCGATTGAAGTTTTGGTTCGGATCGGGTGTGAAAGTAAAGGTAGTGCGGCCTGCGGACGCCCGTGCAAATTGCGGGCGGCGGTCGATGATTTCATCCAGTAGCGTGCGGTAATGAGCGGTGATGTTCTTCACATAACCCATGTCCTTGTACCGGCCCTCGATCTTGAAACTGCGGATGCCTGCGTCGATCAACTCTTCAAGGTTATCGCTCTGGTTGTTGTCCTTCATCGACAACACATGTTTGTCGTGCGCGACGATACGGCCTTCCATATCGTTAACCTGATACGGCAGACGACAGGGTTGCGAACAATCGCCCCGGTTCGCACTGCGCCCGGTATGGGCGTGGCTGATAAAGCACTGGCCACTGTAGGCCACGCACAGTGCACCGTGGACAAAAAACTCCAGGGTGCAACTTGTGGCTGCGCGAATGGCTGCGATCTGCTTGAGGTCGAGTTCGCGCGCCAGCACGATTTGCGACAAGCCCACGTCTTGCAGGAAACGGGCTTTTTCCGGCGTGCGAATATCGGTCTGGGTGCTGGCGTGCAGTTGAATCGGTGGCAGATCCAGTTCAAGCAGGCCCATGTCCTGGATGATCAGGGCATCGACACCGGCTTCGTAAAGCTGCCAGACCTGCTGGCGAGCCGGTTCCAGTTCGTCGTCCCGCAGTATGGTGTTGATTGTGACGAACACCCGCGCGTTGAAACGATGGGCATGGGTGACCAGCCGTGCGATGTCGGCTACGTCGTTGGACGCCGATGCGCGTGCGCCGAACGACGGGCCGCCGATGTAGATCGCATCGGCCCCATGGTTGATGGCTTCGATACCAATATCGGCGTCGCGCGCAGGCGCGAGCAATTCAAGTTGATGGGGTTCCACGGCGGCGTTCCAAACAGCAAAACGCCATTTTACTTACTTGCCGGGATCGCGGCTTGCAATTTGCTGATAGGTTTGTGCCTTGACTGCCTTGATGGCCATATTCAGCGTGATCTCGTTGCTGGCAATAAAGCTGAATTTACCCATATTGAAATCCGAGCGCTTGACGGTTACCGTCGCCTGGGCGCCGCATGACTCAACCTTGAAGGTCTGATCCTGCGCACAAATAAAACCGCTTATGGTCAACGTCACCGGTTTGGTCACACCCTTGATCGTGAGTTCACCCGCCATGCTGGTCTGATCGCCATCCAGCTTCATCTGGCTGGATTTGAAAATGATCGCCGGATAATTGGCGGTATCGAAAAAAGCCGCTGTTTGCAGCTGATTGTTCAACGAGCTATGGCCCGTATTGACAGAACTGGCATCAATGTTCACTTCAGCCGATCCGGTTTTGGAAACCGGGTCGAATATCACCTTGCCGCTGACCTTGTCGAAATTATGGGTCTGGCTGGATATCCCCAAATACTTCAAGCTGAACTGCGATGTGGTCTGGCTGTTGTCGATCAAGTAGGTTTCAGGCGCGGCCTGAGTATTGGTAGAAAACGCAACAATGGTGGCTAGCATGACGAGACGTATCATTTGAAGCTCTCCTTTTTATTGTGAACACCCGGAACCCTCATGCTGGCGAAACTGCTGTCCAGCGTTTCCTGGGTGGTTGCAAGCCCTGGCAGGCTGTGCGACATAACTTGCAACCGCTGTGCCATCCCGGCCATTCGTCGCGATTACATTTTTTCACTATAAAAAACAGATAGTTACATGCACGCTCCCGCTGGCATGATTTTGTTTTAAACTGAAACGTCTGCTGGAAACCCGACAGGCTGTGCCGAAATGGTGACCTTCTGACAGTCCCAATGGGCTACATCATGGCCACCCGGACAAGCGAAAACCGAAGCATCCCACATGGGGACTGGCCTGAAATAGTGTGACTAAGTGGGTGTTGCACGCGAGCGCGTGCACAGTAGAAGACAGGGCGACCAAGGCCGCCCTGCTTAATCGTGCCTGGACTGGGTTAACGCACCGGCGTGCTTACTGGGCGGGCACCTGCAATTTGATGGCTTCGATTGCCAACGTCAGCATGACTTCATCGCTCACATAAGGCGCGTTCTTGCCCATGTTGAATGCCGAACGCTTGATCTCGGTGCTCGCATTGGCACCGCACGCTTCCACCTTGAGCATGGGATGCGGCATGCATTTGAAGTGGGTAATCGCGAGCGTCGCCGGCTGGGTCACGCCCTTGATTGTCAGTTCACCCACCAGGCTCACCGGTTGGTCACCCTTGAACACCATTTTGCTGGATTTGAACGTGATCGTCGGGTAATGAGCGGTATCGAAATAGTCCGCAGCCTGAATGTGTTCGTTGAACAGTGCAGAACCCGTGTTCACCGACGTGGCGTCGATGGTCACGTCAACTGAGCCGGTTTTCGCAGCCCGGTCGAGCACCACTTTGCCACTGGTTTTATCAAACTTGTGGGTCTGGTTGGAAAACCCGAAGTGGCTGTAGGTGAAATGCGGGTAGGTGTGGTTGTTGTCGATGTTGAAGGTTTCGGGTGCAGCTTGAACGGAGGTCGAAAGCGCAACAAGTATGGATAACGTGATCAGACGATTCATTTGTGACTCCATGAGGTAAACACGAACAGCGGATTATTTGCCGATGACGGCAATGCGAAAATTGACCTGGACTTCGTTGGCAACCGTGGCGACGTCGGCCCACATGCCTTCGCCTATGCCGAAGTCCAGCCGGTTAAGAACGAAGGCGCCTTCAAAAATGGCGGCGGCTTTTCCAGGCGTGAACGTCACGGGCACAACCATCTCGCGGCTGCGGCCCTTTAGCGTCAGGGTGCCGCGCATCTCGTAGCGGTTGCCACCGAGCGAGCGAACGTGGCGGGTAACAAACTGCGCCCGCGGATACACGCTGCGGTTAAACCACAACCGACCCGCAGATTCCTCGTCGGCCTCGGACGAACCCGCGTCGATGCTGGCGAGATCAATATCAATCTGCGCGCGACCCACCTCGGGTTTGGCAGGGTCGAAAACCATTTGGACAACGAAGCGTTTGAATCCGCCCTTGATCGATACCCCCATCTGGCTGAAGTTAAAACCAATTGTGCTTTGTGCAGGCAACACCGTGCGGTATTCAACCGCGCTCGCAGCGGGCGATGCCAGTACGGCGAACAAGGCCACGGTATTCAAGATCAGTTTCATCAAAGCTCCTTTTTTCCCAATCCCATGCGCTGCATAAATGGCAGGCGTTCAATGAAATGGTGTTTGAGCGCGGCGCCCACATGGAGAATGACCAGGGTCAGCAGTGTGAAGTTCAGGGTCTCGTGCACCTCGGTCAGCAGGTCAC
>JAAFGW010000024.1 GCA_010365175.1 Sulfuriferula multivorans
ATTGAGGGAGTTGTAGAAACCCAGATCCACACTACTCAGGTTCAAAGTGACCGACTGGCCTGCCAGGATGTTGTACGCAGTGAGGGCATCGAGCTGGGCCTGCTGCGCGACCCCATCCGTTAGGTGTACTGTTCCCGTCTGGGTGACGCTCCCCCCGCCAGTGTACGAAGTACCTGGGTAGAGACCCAGATCTCCCCAGATCGTGGTCGAGCCGGTATTGGTCACCGTCGAGGCACCCAGGACCGCGAAACTCTGCGCCGTACCCAGAAATGGCACAGCCAATGCTGGGGAGGCGCCGCAGGCAAGCGCGACGAACAAAGGTATTGCGGATTTCAATTTCATAGCGTTCATTGCGTTCATTTTCTTTCTCCTTTTTTGCCCAAGCTAATTGTCAATCAGTGTGTGCTGTGGCGCGCATAAGCAAATACGGCCAATGTCCGCAGGTTGATGAGAACAGGTAAGCATAAAATATGCCTAAAGAGATTTTCATTACAATACAGATGCTTGGAAAACGATTCCGCACAAGCACAAGGCAACATGTAAAGTTTTCCGACAGGAAGTCGCTGCATTTCGCCCCCTATTTTCGGGGCACCCGGAACAGGATTCGCCTCCGCCCGACCCGCTGAATATGAATAAAGCACGGAACATTCAATGAGTTGTGTGCGCTAAGCTGCGCAAATGGTGGGTCAGGTAACCGCGCAGACTCCTGGCCGACACACGAAAGTTCCCAAAAAACAAATCCCGGGATCGGCCAGGCGTTAAGTAAATGTGTGGCTCGCCGGTGCCTGATTCAGTGAAAACCCGCCCGGAGCTTGGCTCTCATCGGGGTTTTTACCGGCATGAATTCCTTGTCCAAGAAAAAGGCCGCAAACCCGGCATGGGCGCGGCCTTCGGTCAAATCAGCAACCTGTAACGTAACAGCGAGCCGGATCGGGCCTGTTCCTGATTATTTTCAGCCGTTCCCACCCGTCGCAGCGGGCACGAACGGCCAGACAAACGCGGTTACGGCACCAGCATCCTGTCCTTGGCCACGAAATAGGTGCGGGCAAACGCGACAAGCTGACCGTTGCTGGGGTGATCCACCGTCTCCACCCCAATAACCTTGTCCACCAACTCATGGTCGTGTGCATGGAGATGCTTGATCAACTCGAGCTTGGCGTGCCCGGGGCCGACGATCAGAATTTCCGTGGCGCCCTTCATCGCCTCCACAACGTCATGATAATAATGCTGGTCTTCGGGCTGACGACTTCCGCTGACGGAACCTCGCTTACGTTGCAAATGGCGCGGTGGGTTAACCGGCTGTACCACCGACTTTTCGACATCGTCGGGGCTGATGTGGATGACGTGGGCCTCGTTGTGATCGAGCCAGACAACTGCATGGTAGTGAGACATGATTTCCCTTTCGTTGAGTAAGGTCTTCCACTTCCAAGCTTAGGGCGCCCTCAGTCGTATTCAAGGGCGGTGTTTCGTCCGCCCCTGAATACGCTACTTCACGGCCTCTTTCAGTTGATCCAGAATCGCCGGGTTCTCCAGGGTGGAGGTGTCCTGGGTAATTTCTTCGCCTTTGGCAATCGCCCGCAACAAGCGACGCATGATCTTGCCGGAACGCGTTTTCGGCAGGTTGTCGCCAAAGCGGATTTCGTCGGGTTTGGCGATCGGGCCGATTTCCTTGGCTACCCAGTTGCGCAGGTCCGCCACAATTTTTTTGGCCTCTTCGCCGGTGGCCCGCACACCTTTCAGCACCACATACGCAACCACTGCTTCGCCCTTGATGTCGTGTGGGCGCCCGACTACGGCGGCTTCGGCCACCAGCGGGTTGGACACCAGCGCGGACTCGATTTCCATGGTACCGAGACGATGGCCGGACACGTTCAACACGTCGTCGATACGGCCCATGATCCAGAAATAGCCGTCTTTGTCGCGATGCGCCGAATCCCCGGCGAGATAAGTTGTTCCTCCAAGCTCTTCGGGGAAATAGGTCTTGAGGAAGCGATCCGGATCACCCCACAATGTGCGCAGTTGCGAAGGGAAAGGCCGCTGAATCACCAGGAACCCGCCTTGGCCCTTTTCGATCGGATGACCCAGCTCGTCGGTAATTGCCGTCATAATTCCGGGCAGCGGAAGGGTGCAGGAGCCGGGCTTGGTCGGCACCGCGCCGGGCAAGGGTGCAATCATGTGGGCGCCGGTTTCGGTCTGCCACCAGGTGTCGACGATCGGGCAGCGACCGCCGCCGATGACCTCGTGGTACCACATCCAGGCTTCCGGGTTGATCGGCTCACCCACTGTGCCCAGCAGCCGCAACGAAGACAAGTCGAACTTGGCCGGCTCCTCGGCACCCAACTTGATCAAGCTGCGGATCGCCGTCGGCGCCGTGTAGAAGGTCGTAACCTTGTGCTTCTCGATGACTTCCCAGAAGCGTCCGGGGTGCGGATAGGTGGGGACACCCTCGAAAAGCACTTCGGTCATGCCGAGCGCCAGCGGTCCGTAAGTGACATAGGTATGGCCGGTGATCCAGCCCACATCGGCGGTGCACCAAAACACATCGCTGTCGGGTTTGGCGTCGAACACCCACTGCATCGACAGGATGGCGCCAAGCAGATAACCCCCACTGGAATGCTGCACGCCCTTGGGCTTGCCAGTTGAACCCGAGGTGTAAAGAATAAACAGCGGATGTTCGGCATTCACCCAGACCGGCTCGCTGGTTTCGGCCTGGGTCTGGGTGAGTTCGTGCCACCACAAATCGCGCAGGCCCCAGTTCACCTTCCCCCCCGAACGGCGATACACGATCACGCGCTCGACGCAGGACGTGTCACCCATGACCAAAGCATCGTCAACGGCACGTTTCAATGGCACTGCCTTGCCGCCGCGCAGTGATTCGTCGGCGGTAATGATGATTTTGGCTTTGGCATCATCGATGCGCTCGAACAGACTCTTGGACGAGAAACCGCCGAACACCACCGAATGAATCGCGCCGATGCGCGCGCAGGCCTGCATCGCGACCACCGCTTCGATACTCATCGGCATGTAGACGATGACGCGATCACCGGCTTCCACACCGAGTGAGGTCAGTCCATTGGCAAACTGGCAGACACGCGCATGCAATTGCTTGTAGGTGACTTTCGTCACCGCGCCGTCGTCGGCCTCGAAGATCAGCGCAGTCTTGTCGCCGCGCTTAGCGAGATGGCGATCCAGACAATTGTAGGAAACGTTCAGCTCGCCATCGTCGAACCATTTGTAGAACGGTGCTTTCGATTCGTCGAGCGTGCGGGTAAACGGCTTTTTCCAGTCGATTGTCCGGCGCGCCTGGTTGGCCCAGAAGCCTTCGTAATCGGTTTCGGCCTGCTTGCACAAGGCCTGATACGAGGCCATTCCGGATACATTGGCTTGTTTGACGAATGCGTCATCGGGCGGAAAAACACGGGTTTCAGTCAGTATCGACTCGATGGCTGCCATACAATCTCCTCACTGCTAGCGTGTTGTAATAACGATCAATTCTAATCCAAGCCATCTTAAACCAGGCCCTGCGACCCAGCCATGACCCATCCTGCCCTTGAGCGTGTTGCCCGTTGTTCCCGCTTTGGCCAGCGCATGCTTACAGCGCAACCCCTGCTTGCCGAAGCGGTGGAGGGGGAACTCGACCACGCCGTCAGTCGCGAGGTGATGCAGGCATTTCTGGCCGAGCCGGCTTGCGCCGATGAAGCCGCACTGAATCAACGCTTGAGACAACTACGCCAGCGCGTCTGGCTGATCACCACCGCGCGCGATTTGGCCAGCACCGCCGATCTTGCCGAGGTGACAGCCGCCTACAGCAATCTGGCCGAGGTCTGCATCGCTGCGGCACTTGACTTTCATCACGCCCAGCTCGCCGAGCGTCACGGCACACCGCGCGACGAACACGGCAACCCGCAGCAAATGGTCGTCGTCGGCATGGGCAAGCTTGGTGGCGGCGAGCTTAACGTGTCGTCCGATATCGACCTGATCTACCTCTACCCGGAGGAAGGCGACACCGCCAGCGACGATCCCGAGACAAAAATCCGGTCCATCTCCAACCACGAATTCTTCATTCGCGTGGGCCGCAAACTGGCCGCATCCATTTCGGAAAACACCGCCGACGGCTACGTCTTCCGGGTCGATCTGCGGCTGCGCCCGTGGGGCGAGTCCGGGCCGTTCGCGATGGGATTCGCGATGCTGGAAGACTATTTGATGGCACAAGGCCGACCGTGGGAACGCTACGCCTGGATCAAGGCGCGTCCGCTCACCGGCAATCAACACGATGCGTTGGCGGCCATCGTGCGACCGTTCGTGTTCCGCAAATATCTCGATTTTGGTGCGTTCGCCGCGATTCGCGATCTGCATGTGCAAATCCGGCGCGAGGTTGCGCGCCGCGAGATGGCCCACAACATCAAACTGGGGCCGGGCGGCATCCGTGAAATCGAGTTCACCGCGCAAGTGTTCCAGCTTATACGCGGCGGTCAGATTCCTGCCCTGCAGCAACGCCCCACGCTTACCGTGCTGGGTGAACTGGTGGACAGCGGATTGATGATGGCAGATGCGCAGCAGGAGCTTGCTGCGGCTTACGATTTCTTGCGCCGGCTGGAACACCGCATCCAGTATCTGGACGACGCACAAACCCAGCTGCTGCCGGACGATGCCGAATCGCAGACGATGCTGGCCGACGCGATGAATCTGCCCGACTACGCGACGCTGATCGCTGAACTCGACGTGCACCGAAACAAGGTCACACGCCATTTCGACCAGATGTTTGCCGCGCCGCAAACCGACCAGGACAGCCACCCGCTCACCGTCATTTTTTCGGGAACGGAAGACATGGATACGCTCCATGCGTTGCTGGAAGAAACGGGTTATGCCGATCCCGCTCGGGTGCTGGCGACGCTCGATGCCCTGCGTGACAACACGGCGCGTCTGTCCGAGTCGACGCAACTGCGGCTTCATGCGCTGCTGCCACCCGCACTCGAAATCATCGGCGGCCAAGCTGATCCTGCTGCCACGCTGGAACGCTTTGCGGCGCTGATTCAGGCCATTGCGCGGCGCTCCACCTACCTGGCGCTGTTGGCCGAGTATCCGGCCGCACTGCAGCAACTGGTGCGCCTGCTGGCAGCAAGTCCATGGGCTGCGGAGATGCTGACGCGCCAGCCGCAGTTGATGGACGAACTGATCGCGCCGCAACACCTGCTGCGCGTACCCGACTGGAAACGGCGCGCCGCTCAGTTGCATGACGAACTCGACGCCCACCTCGGCGATACCGAAGCCCAGATGGACGCGCTACGCCGATTCAAGCAGGTGCAAACGCTGCGTCTGCTGGCACAGGATGTAGCAGGGCAGCTGACGGTGGAAATCCTGTCCGACCACCTGTCCCAGCTGGCTGACCTGCTGCTCGCCGAGACCCTCGAACGGTGCTGGGCCGGACTGAAAACGCGCCACCGCGACACGCCGCGCTTTGCGATCATTGGCTATGGAAAACTCGGCGGCAAGGAACTGGGGTATGTCTCCGATATCGACATCGTGTTCCTCTACGACGACGACAATGAGCACGCGCAGCCCACCTACGCACGGCTGGCGCAGCGCATCAACACCTGGCTTGGTACGCTGACGCCGGCTGGAATTGTCTATGAAACCGACCTGCGCCTGCGTCCTGACGGGGCCTCGGGCCTACTGGTGAGTTCGACTGAGGCATTCCGCGATTACCAGTTGAATCATGCCTGGGTATGGGAACACCAGGCGCTGTCGCGCGCGCGCTTTGTGTGTGGCGACGCCCAGATAGGCGAGACGTTCGAAGCCCTGCGTTGCGAAGTGCTCCACCAGCCGCGTGACGCCGCCAAGCTGCGCGAGGACGTGCTGACCATGCGCGAAAAAATGCACGCGGGCCACGTCAATAACACCCCGCTATTTGATCTCAAGCACGACCGTGGCGGCATCGTCGACGTCGAGTTCTGCGTGCAATATCTGGTGCTGCAGGATAGCCGTACGCATCCCGAGATGGCGCAAAACCTCGGCAACATCAAGCTATTGCATCGCGCAGGCGCGGCCGGCCTGATCCCGGTCGAGATGGCTACGGCCGCAGCCGACGCCTACCGCGAACTGCGCCGCCAGCAGCATGCGATCAAATTG
This sequence comes from Sulfuriferula multivorans, assembly GCA_010365175.1. Lineage (GTDB taxonomy): Bacteria > Pseudomonadota > Gammaproteobacteria > Burkholderiales > Thiobacillaceae > Thiobacillus. The sequence continues at coordinate 6,130 of JAAFGW010000024.1, forward strand.
AGTGGCGCGGAATACGCCCGGGTGCCGTCGGCCGCGATGGAAAGTGTGCGCGAGGCAGTACGGACCTTGTGGCAGCACGTCATGGCGAATGAATCAAGCTGACTCACGTTGCAACGCCAGCGGCAACGGCGCGGCCTGGCCCGTCTTGGGCTCCCCGGCATAAATCGTGAGGTGCGGATATGGGATCTCGATGCCGGCTACATCGAACGCTTTCTTCAGACGATACAAATAGGCACGCCGCACGCCCCATTGCTCCAGCGGCTTGACCTTGAACCGGCAGCGAATCACCACGGCTGAATCGCCCCATTGGTCAACGCCGGCAATGTCCAGATCGTCCTCGATTTTGTCGGCCATCTCCGGGTCGGCACGCAACTCAGCGGCCACGGTACGCATCACCGCATAGACCTCATCAATATCCTCACGGTAGGCCACGCCCACATCGATCACTGCATGGGCAAACGTGCGGCTGCGGTTGGTCACTGTGTCGATCGCACCATTGGGCACGTAATGTACGCTGCCCTCGTAATCACGCAGACGGATATACCGCAGCGTCATTTCCTCGACCAGGCCACTTTTCCCTGCGATCTCGACCACATCGCCCTGCCGCACCTGGTTTTCCAGCAGCAGGAACAGGCCGACGAAGTAATCCTTGACCAGGCTCTGCGCGCCAAAGCCAATGGCGATGCCCAGCACGCCGGCGGCTGCCAGAATGGGTGCAATCGCTATGCCCATTTCGCTCAACACCAGCATGGTTGTGATCAGGATAATCACCACGGTGGCCACGTAGCGGAACACCTGCTCGAGTGTTTTCAGCCGCTTGATCCGCTCCAGGTCAGCCTGATCCTGCTGCATGTGTATACGCAGCCGAACCAGCGCCTTGCGTGACAGGTGCAGAGCCAGCCATGACATGGTCAGTATGATCAATACATGCAGAACCGTTACGGCCAGGTCGCGCCATACGTCCAGAAATGTTTGCAGGGTGCTGAGGTAATCCATCATCTATTTCGCTTTCAATTTATGCCCACGACTTGACGTCTGGGGTTGGGATTCAAGAGGGATGAAGCGGCCCATCATCAAACCAATATTCATGCACCCTTCTGTGCCTCTTGATCGGGAAGCCGGGAAATCGCTTGATGCATCATGCCTTCGACAATGCCCGAGGCAGATGGCGACTCGGCGAAATGCCCCTGTTCCAGATGCCTCCGCGCATCAGCACGTATAGATTTCGCAGCCTACGCCGCCGATCCTATATGCCAGTCGCGGAGAAAAGGCGTGTAGAAATCCGGCGTGGCCGGTACGGCACCGCGGATGCCGCAAACTGCGCGGGCAAAGGCATCTGCTCGCGCCATCTGAAGTTCAACCGGCCAACCGCGCAGCATGCCCAACATGAAAATGGCAGCGAAACCGTCTCCGGCGCCAACCGTATCCACCAGGTCAGCCAACGGATGCCCCCCTGCTTGCTCGATGCGGCCCGTTCGATCCAGTGTCCATGATCCCGCCGGCCCCTGGGTAATCACAATGCGCTGCAGGTCAAAGCTGGACAACAATGCAGCCGCAATGGTTTCCGGCGTACTGCCCCCCAGCGAAAACAGCGCACAAATACGCGTGAGCTCTTCCTCGTTCATCTTTACCACGGCTGCCTGTTGCAACGACCACAACATCACTTCGGCGTCGACCCGGGGGTCACGCAAATTGACGTCGAGAAAGGCACAGGTTTCCACTGCGGCCAGCATTTCAAGCAACGCACGTCGCGACTCACCGCGCTGCGCCAACGTGCCGAAGTACACCAGGTTGGGATGCGCCGACATCGCCGCCATGCGTGCCATGCCGGCGTGAATATGGTCATAGGCTTGATCGGGCAGGATATCGAACACATGTCCGGACGCACTCTCAGTCACGAGAACACGCCCGGTCGGACGTGACGGATCGCTTTGCACCCCGCGCATATCCAGGCCGCGCTCGGCCATGGTCTGCATCAGCTGCTCACCCAGTTCGTCCTTGCCGGCACAGGTCACCAGGACAGGATGCGAGCCCAGCACCGCCAGATGGCACGCCACATTGAATGGTGCCCCGCCCAGCACATTGCGGTCGCGAAACTGGTCTACCAGCGTTTCGCCAAAAGCAACCACAGTTTGCACCACGGGGTGAACCGCACCTTCAGGTGAAAATGTTGCAGGCGCTCCAGTCGAGTTGTTCATGGTTTAACCCTACCCCTATCATGTGCCGATAGTTCTATCCGGCGAATTCGCCAACCGGGCATGGCCTGAGTCCGATCGTGTGGTCCAGCTTGGCAATCAGCGCGGTATCGATGGTTTCCTAGCCTGCGCAAGGCCTGTCAAGACACGGTGAGCGAGCCTCCATCCGAACGATGGCACTGCTCAGGCAAGGCGGCTGACAAATGAAAGGCGCGACGTACCGGCACGCCGAGTCGCATATTCAAGTTGCACAAAATGCTTGCTCCGTGAATCTGCGCGGAGGGTGGTAATAGCGTTTTTATTTTTGCACAAAAGTATTGGGGCTCGCAACCGAGCGGTCAACGCTCAGCGATTCTTGATGTGCCGCACGATGCGCATTAAAACCTTGCGTGCCTCATCCAGAAACAACACGCTGGCAGCCACGCCTGTCGCCAGCAGCCAATCGTTCAGTTGCAGATCTGTGGTACCGAACAAGGTCTGGGCCGGCGACCAGTGCACGGCAACCACCTGCAGAGCAAGCACACTCGCCAGCGCCAGCCACAGCTTGCCGTTTTTGAGAAAATTGGCATTGAACGCGCTGCCGAATTCCACCCGGGAATTGAACACGTTGAAAAACTGGAACAGCACAAAGGTGGTAAACGCCAGCGTCAGCGCATAGGCCGGCGTTTGCGTGGCCAGCCCGTACTGGAACAGCAACAGCGTGCCGACCATCATGGTCGCGCCGTACAGGATCAGGCGTGCCAAGCGGTGGACGGTGAGTATCTGGGCTGACTGACGACGCGGCTTGTCGTGCATGATGCCGGGCCGGGCCGGCTCGATGCCCAACGTCATCGCGGGCGGGCCGTCCATGATGATATTGATCCACAACAGCTGGATCGCGGTGAACGGCGTCGGCATGCCCGTCAAGGTGGCCGCCAGCACGGTCATGATCGCGCCGATATTGGTGGAAAGCTGAAAACGCACGAATTTGACGATGTTGTCGTACACCACGCGGCCTTCCTCGACGGCGCGCACGATGGTGGCAAAGTTGTCGTCGGTCAGCACCATGGTGGCCGCCTCCCGAGTGACCGCGGTACCTGTAATCCCCATGGCCACGCCGATGTCGGCCGCTTTCAGCGCGGGCGCGTCGTTGACGCCATCGCCGGTCATCGCCACCACGTGGCCATCGGTGCGTAGCGCCTTGACGATCTTGACCTTGTGCGCGGGTGAGACACGGGCAAACACGCTGATGTGATTGATGCGCCGTGCCAGCTCGCTGTCGTCCATGGCATCGAGTTCCGCCCCGCTGATCACCTCGCCTTTCAGCCCCAGTTCGTGGGCAATGGCCGCGGCCGTCAATTTGTGGTCGCCGGTGATCATCTTGACCTGAATGCCGGCGTGCTTGCAGTGGGCGATGGCCTGCTTCGCCTCGGCGCGCGGCGGGTCCATCAGTCCTGCCAGCCCCAGCAGGGTCCAGTCGCTGGCCCACGCCATCAGGTCGCCGGCGGGATCAAAATCATGCGCCGGAATGATCCGCCGTGCCACCGCCAGCACGCGCAGTGCCTGGCTCGCCAGGTGCGCGTTCTCGGCTTCAATGGCGCTGCGCATTTCGTCATCCAGCGGCGTGTCCCCTGTCGCCGTAAGCCAGGTGTTTGAGCGCGCCAGCAACACATCGGGCGCGCCCTTGATGAACATCTCCACGGTTTCGCCGGCATGGTGAAACGTCGCCATAAACTTGTGCGCCGAATCGAAGGGGATTTCGGCAATGCGCGGCTGCTCGTCCTGCTCGTATTCCGGATCGAGGCCATGTTTTTGCGCCAGCACCCACAAGGCGCCCTCGGTGGGGTCGCCCACCAGCTGGCCATCATTCACCCGCGAGTCGGTACATAACGCCATCGGCAAAAAGAAGGCGCGCGGGTCAGGCAGCGGTGCGTCGTAATGAATCTCGCCCTGCGGCGCATAGCCTTCTCCGCTCACCGTAAAGCGGTTCCCGGCGCACCAGCCGGCACGCGCCGTCATCTGGTTCAGCGTCAACGTGCCGGTCTTGTCGGAGCAGATGACCGTGGTGGAGCCCAGGGTTTCCACCGCCGACAGCTTCTTCACAATCGCCCGGTTTTTGGCCATGCGCCACATGCCGATGGCAAGCGTCACCGTCACCACCGCCGGCAGCCCCTCGGGGATGGCCGCCACTGCCAGCGCCACTGCGGTGAGTGCGGCTTCCGTCCACTGCAGGCCGCGCGCCAGGTCGAGCGCGAATATCAGCGTCACCACGACCCCTGCGAACACGGCCAGCTTTTTGCCCAGTGTGTCGAGCTGTTTTTGCAACGGAGTGCCGGTGTCGGGCGCGGCGGCGATCATGTCTGCGAGCTTGCCCATTTCGGTCAGCATGCCGGTGGCTGTCACCAACAGTTCGGCACGTCCGCGGGTCACAACGGTATTCATGTAGAGTAGATTGACGCGATCGCCGAGCGGCAAATCGGCGACCTCCAATGCCGCGTTCGATTTGCCCACCGCTTGCGATTCGCCGGTCAATGCCGCCTCGTCGACTTCCAGCGCGTGCGCCGCCAGCAAGCGCCCGTCGGCGGGAATGCGGTCACCTGCCTCCAGCAACACAATGTCGCCGGGAACGAGTTGCATCGCATCCAGATCGACTATCTTCCCATCGCGCCGTACCCGGGCATGAGCCGCCAGCATGCCCTTCAGCGCCGCCAGGGTTTGTTCAGCCCGATGTTCCTGATAAAACCCCAGCCCGGCGTTGAACACGACGACGATGAGAATGACCACCGCGTCTTTCAGATCACCGATGGCCCACGCCAACCCGGCGGCGAACAACAGCACGATCACCAGGAAGTTTTTGAACTGGTCGAGGAATTTCAGCCACAGCGGACGCTGTATGGCTTCAATCAGGCGGTTTTCGCCAACACGCAGCAATCGGTCAGCTGCCTCGGACTCACTGAGACCCTGGGTCGAAACCACGCTGAGCGCCTGAGTGGCGGCATCACGCGTCAGGGTGTGCCAAACAGCGGGTTTAGTGTCCATGCTGAAACAGTATCCAGGTATTAAGCAGGTAGAGCAGAAAAAGGCCGACACTGATCCAGGACAAGCCCACCACATCGCGGCCGCGTGGTCGGTAAATCAAGCCCACAATCACGAGCGCGCTCATCATCACGGCGGTCAGCGCCGTGATGGCATGGCTAGGGCTGATCGCCGCAAGCAACGGACCGGGCGAATAGAACAGATCGTCCACCGCCAGAATGGCAATGTTGAACAGATTGCTGCCCAGCAAATTGGCGATGGCCATATCCACCGCACCAATACGCAATGCGGATATCGTCACCGCCGCTTCGGGTGCGGACGTGATCGCCGCCACCATCAAGGTGCCCACAAAAGTCTGGCCCCAGCCCATCTGCTCAGCCAGGTCCTTGGCCACAAACGGCAGCCAAACCCCGGCCGCAACAATCGCCGCCGCCGCCAACAAATAGCCCCGCCAGGCTTGGCGTTGCGTAATGTCGGGATAACGCGCAACGGCTGCTTCGGTAAATTCAGCCAGGGTGCGCCGTTCGTACTGGAACACCGCACGCATGGCTACGATGTAGACCAGAATAATCAACGGACTATAAAGCCCGACATGACCCAATGCAGAAATGAATCCGGCCTGATCCAGCAATAGGCTGAAACCGCTCAGACCAATCAGCAATGCGCCGAGCGCAGCTGACAGGATGTGGCCCTGTGCGGCGCGGGTGTACAGCGATTCGCGGCGATAAAACGCATCGAGCACCACCAGAATCAGCAGATTGAACACCGTACTGCCCAGAACATCGCCGACCGCAATGTCCGGCGCACTGGCCGCCGTCACGGCCGAGATACCGGTCACCAGTTCCGGCAAGGACGTGGCTGTAGCCAGCAGGATCAAGCCGATCCATGACGCGGACAAACCGGTTTTTTCGGCCAGAATGTCTCCATAGCGCGACAGGCGCCAGCCGGCGATGCCGATCACCACCAGGCACCCAAACAGCGACAACCAGATAACGAACAAGGTTTGCATGACGAAGTAAGTTCGGCTCCATTTCGTGGCGCATGACACGCGCTCAGTGCAGCCTATCATGTTGCCGACTGCCCTGTGCGCTTGATCAGCATGAGCGCAAACCATGGCAGCGCCGCCAATATGGTGCCATGATGGCGTAACACTGGCGCCCCAAAACATGGACAACATCTACCAGGAATTTGCCCTGCTTCTCGCCGTCTCTGCGTTCGTAGGGGCATTGGCTGTCCGTCTTCGTCAGCCTCTCTTGGTGGGTTACATCATCGTCGGCATCGTGGTCGGGCCTGCCGTATTCGGCTGGGTCACCGCACACGACCAGATCGACCTGCTCGCACAGATCGGCATCACCGTATTGCTCTTTGTGGTGGGCCTCAAGCTCGACCTGCGCCACATCCGCCACATCGGCCCGGTTGCGCTCGCCACCGGCCTTGGCCAGCTAAGCTTCACCATCCTGTTCGGGTTTTTCATCATCCTGGCGCTCGGCAAGGGCTGGCTCGAGGCGCTGTATGTCGCGGTGGCGCTGACCTTTTCCAGCACCATCATCATCGTCAAGCTGCTGTCCGACAAACGCGAGCTCGACTCGCTGCACGGCCGCATCGCCGTCGGTTTCCTGATCGTGCAGGATCTGGCGGTCGTCATCGCGATGATGGTCATGAGCGGCCTGGGCGACATGGGAAAAGAATCTGTCAGTGGCGGCATGTTTGTACTCACCCTGCTGGCGCGCCTGGGCGGCGCGGCGCTGCTGTTGTATGTGTTGATGCGCTACGTATTGCCTCGCATCGTCGACACTCTGGCGCGCTCGCAGGAACTGCTGCTGATCTTTGCCATCGCCTGGGGCACCGCGCTGGCAGCGCTCGGCGAATACGCCGGCTTCAGCAAGGAGGCAGGCGCCTTCATCGCCGGATTCTCGCTCGCCTCCACCACCTATCGGGAAGCGATCAGCGCGCGGCTCTCCAGCATCCGCGACTTTCTGCTGCTGTTCTTCTTCATCGACCTCGGTGCCAAGCTGGATTTTTCCACCCTAGGCGACGAAACCGGCACCGCCATCGTGCTCTCGCTGTTCGTGCTGATCGGCAACCCCCTGATCGTGATGGCGATCATGGGTTACATGGGCTATCGCAAGCGCACCGGTTTTCTCGCCGGCCTGACGGTGGCGCAAATCTCCGAGTTCTCGATTATTTTTGTCGCCATGGGCATCAGCCTCGGCCACGTCGGCTCCAGCGCACTGGGGCTGACCACGCTGGTCGGTCTCATCACCATTGCGCTGTCGTCCTACATGATCCTGTATTCGCATCGGCTGTATGCCTGGCTATCCCCCTGGCTGGGCGGGTTCGAGCGCAAGCGGCCGTTCCGGGAGCTGGCTGTCGAGAATACGCATGCACTACTTGATCGCCCGGATGTTCTGATATTTGGCCTGGGGCGCTATGGCAGCCGGCTTGCGCGCAAACTGAGCGAACAGGGAATCAAGGTATTGGCCGTCGACTTCGACCCGGAAGTGGTGCGCACCCATCAGCGACTCGGACTGGATGTTCGCTTTGGCGACGGCGAGGCACCCTATTTCATTGAAAGTCTGCCGCTGGCAAACGTCCCCTGGGTCGTCAGCACGCTACCGGACACCGCGTCCAACCGCATCCTGCTACATGGGCTTCTGGAAAACCACTACACCGGCCAGATCGCGATCGTGGCACGCGACGAGAGCGATGCTGCCGCGCTGCATGGTCTCGGCAAAATCGAAGTCATCCTGCCATTCAACCAGGCTGCAGACTTTGCCGCACTCGACCTGGCCGCCCGTATCGCCTCGGCCGAACTGTCACCCGACAACAAGGAGACCTCATGACCCCCTCGCCATCCCTGCTGGCCGCCACCGATTTCTCGGACCCCGCACGGCACGCACTGGAGCGCGCGGCGCAGCTGGCCACCACACATAGCGGCGCCCGGCTCACGCTGACCCACGTCATCAGCAGCTCCATGCTCGAGCGCTTGCGCGGCCTGATGCAGGACGAGGCACCCAGCGTGCAGGAACGTTTGCTGCACGAAGCGCAGGCGGCCCTGGCGGAACTGGCGACCCACCTCGGCGAAAAACATACCTGCCCGATTGAGACGCTGTTACGTCAGGGCCTGGCATTGAACATCATCCCGGATCTGGCTAATGAACGGCAGGCGGACTTGCTGGTGATGGGTGCGCGCGGCGCACATTTCGTGCATGAACTCCTGATCGGTTCAACCACCGAACGCGTGCTGCGCAAAACCCGGCGCCCCCTGCTTGCAGTCAAGCAGCGCCCGCAAAGTGCCTATCGGCGCGTGCTGGTACCGGTCGATTTCTCATCCCATGCGGCAACTGCGGCCAGGACAGCCCATGCCTGGTTGCCCAAGGCCGAAATCGTCCTGCTGCATGCGTTTGGTGTCGAAATGGAAAGCACCCTGCGCTTTGCCGGCGTCGCTGAAGAACAGATTCATGAATACCGCGCACGTGCGCGCGAAGCTGCGCTCGAATCGATGGAACGATTCATCGACGAACTCGCCATCCCGCCATCGCGCCTGACGCGCCTGATCGTTCACGGTGCGCCCACCCTGCAAATCCTCGAACACGAGCAGTCGCTGGATATCGACCTCATCGCCATGGGCAAGCACGGCCAGTCTGCGCTGGAAGAGCTGCTGCTCGGCAGCGTCACCAAACATGTGCTCGCTTATTCCTGCAGCGATGTTCTCGTGACCGGGCACCCTGATTAACGACAGTCGAGAACCCAGCAAGGGCATCCTCTGTCGTCGTAAAGAGACGGCATGCTTATGTCGTAATAATGAATAGCGAAGTACTGATCCTACGGCACTCCTGAAAGGCCAGTCTGGTTGCGCAGATGCCAACAGCCCGTTTCATCGATGCAGGCTGGCGTTTCCCCTGACACGATGGGCACCAGCTACAAATTATGACAACGATTGGAGAGTGAAATGATGATCCGCCGTTTGCCCGCCCTGCTTGCGCTGTTCACTGCTTTTCTCTCCTCGCCCCTGCATGCCGAGGACCCCAAGGCCGACGTCAAGATGGGGGCCTACTATGGCGGCAAATCCGCCGAGTATCCCGCCTGGTTCAAAAACAGCTTCCTGAATCTGAAGGAGGACATTGCCGATGCTCACAAAAGTGGCAAGCGCGTCATGCTGATGTTCACCCAGGACAACTGCCCATACTGCTCGGCGCTAGTGGAACGCAACCTTTCGCAGCGCCAGATCGAGACCACGCTCAAGGAAAAGTTTGACGTCATCGCGATCAATATCTGGGGCGACCGCGAAGTGGTCGGACTGGATGGCAAGACCTACACCGAAAAATCCTACAGCGCCGCACAGAAAATCCAGTTCACCCCCAGCCTGTTTTTCTTCGACGAAAAAGGCAACACCATCCTGCGGCTGAACGGCTATGTGCCGCCGCCGCGCATGCAAGCGGCGCTGGACTGGGTCAGCGGCCATCAGGAGCACACCTCCTCCTTCCGTGATTTCGTCGCCGCGCGCGAGGCACCCAAGCAGAGCGTGGGCGAGATGATCAGCGAAGACTTCTTCCTGAAAAAAACCAGCGACCTGCAACGCCGCAGCAAGCAGCCCAAACCGCTCGCCGTGTTCTTCGAGCAAAAGGACTGCCCCGACTGCGAAGTGCTGCATCGCCGCGTGCTGGCCGACCCGGAGACCCGCAGCGTGATTGCAAAATTCGACAACGTTCAGCTCGACATGTGGTCGCGCGACATGATCACCACCCCGGCCGGCAAAAAGATGAGCGTGCGCAACTGGGTCAAGCAACTCGGTGTCAACTACGCCCCCGGCATCGTCCTGTTCGACCCCGCAGGCAAGGAAGTCATCCGCTGGGAATCGTCGTTCCGCGTGTTCCACACACTGGGCATGTTCGACTACGTGGTAACGGGCGACTACCTCAAGGAACCCAACTTCCAGCGTTTTCTCGGTGCCAAGACCGAACATATCCGCGAAGCCGGGCGTGACGTCAACATCTGGCGCTACGCCGACGAACCAATCACCACGAAAGCCCAGTAAGCAGCGCCATGGCTAAGCCGGATCAAGCAGCAAGTGTTAATCGGCCACGCAGGCCAGCGCCATCCTGTTGCCTGAAATATCGGCCTGGTTGCCGGCAGCCCTGACCTTGCTGACCACCCGTGTTGCTTGGACGGGGGGCTTTCGGCCACAGATACCGACGTTCACCCCCTCTGCTTGAACCGCAATCTTCGATAAATCAGCGTATTCGCTCCTTGATGTAACAAAATTCAAGCTGACTGAAACATGGACATCAAATGATGTGGCGATTGTTTTTTGCTTTCGATGCTAGCATCCGTCGACTAGAAAACACGCTGACAGGTAAGAGTGAATGCACTGGATTGCCCCCTCTGAACGTGACACCGCCACCAATACCCTTGAACAACGTCTGTGGAGTGCCGCCGACCAGTTTCGTGCCAATTCCGGGCTAACTGCCGCGCAATATTCCGCCCCTGTGCTGGGCTTGATCTTCCTGCGTTTTGCCGAAGCGCGTTTTGTCGTCAGGCGTGCGGCGCTTGAATCAACCGTCTCAACATCGCGTCGCGCAACCAGCCGCACCGACGAGCCCGCCGCCTACCATGCCGAAGGCGTGATGTATCTGCCAGAAGCCGCGCGCTTCGCGCATCTGCTCAAGCTGCCGGAAGGCGCCAACATCGGCCAGGCCATCAACGACGCAATGGCGGAGGTGGAAAAGCACAACCCGCAACTGGCGGGCGTGCTGCCGCGCAGCTTCCAGCTTTTTACCAGCACCCTGCTCAAGGAATTGCTGAAGAAGATTTCCGAGATTCCGGTCAGTCTTGACTACGATGCCTTCGGGCGCATCTACGAATACTT
>JAAFGW010000313.1 GCA_010365175.1 Sulfuriferula multivorans
TTCAGTCAGATTTTTGGCAGGGACGCCCGGGTTGACGACCAACACCATCGGGAAACGGGCCAGCAGACCCACCGGGGTGAAATCCTTTTCGGCGCTGTAGTTCAGTTTGCTGTAAAGCGCAGGATTGGCCGCGAGCGTGGCGGTGTCGCCAGTCAGAAGCGTGTAGCCATCGGGTTTGGCATGGGCTACATAGTCGGCACCAATATTGGTGGCCGCGCCGGGCTTGTTGTTGATGACGATGGCTTGGCCCAAGGCGTTGCCCATGGTCTCCACAAGCGAACGCGCAACCGCGTCGGATCCGCCGCCTGCTGGGTAGGGAACAACCCATTCGATGGGCTTGCTAGGATAGTTTTGCGCGGACACTGCCGTTGCGGTAAAAGCCAATAGGGCCAGTGACCTTCGCAGAATAGTGAGAAATGGGGGGATGCGCTGCATGGTTTCTCCGTTTATAAGTATGTTGTTGCGGGCTCAACTCTATAGCAAACCACTCGCCGCTTTGAGCACTTTGACCCGCTTAGATCGCACGCCCGACGGGACCGGACGCACAGCGTGAGGATTCGAAGGTGATTGACTTGGAACCCCTGGGACATCACGCCGTTCGAGCGCAGCTTTGTCTTGCTATTAAATTAGTAGCTTCTTACGCATACTATGCAAGGGCTGACGGCCATTTCTATCAGTAAATTCGGCGTGTCCAGAACCCTGTTTCGGTTCTGTCGCGATAACACTGAAGGAATCAAAGATAACGCGTTTACCTTCGGAAATCAGAATGCCAAGCTGTAGAGCGGCTGCGCTGCGGACATGGGTTGACCAGCGGGGCAGTGCATCTGCCCCTTTATCACCATATGCATGGTCTCAATTCCGGCGATCAGCTTCTGCGAACTCCAAAACGACTTGAAGCCCAGCATCGGATCCGTCACTCGTTTCACTGTCTGCTGCCTTTTTCAGCATGCAGGGGGCTACCTTTTTACCGATCCGGTGCAGTGCGTGACGTGGTTGCACGCCGGGCCGTCGGGAGTTCCCACCGCACGCAGGTACCTGTTTGACGTTGATCGCTGGCGCACTTTGCACGCGAAGCCGGGCGAAGCATGGGAGGAGGCTGGTTCGCTGAACTGAGCTCCGCACCAGAATCGACAAGCCCCCGCCGTGGGGCTTCTTTGCGCGCCGCCGGGTTCACCTGCTGACGCTGTACTTGGGAATGCTGCTTACATCCGCCGTTACGTCGTAAATTATTGCTATTTTTTCTGTAGCAACTTACGCAATATATCTTCCAGCAACCGATCTAGCGTACACAAGGGAAAAATGAATGGTGGGCCGTCACAGACTTGAACTGTGGACCAAAGGATTATGAGTCCTCTGCTCTAACCAACTGAGCTAACGGCCCGACCGAAGAACGGATTGTAAGGGCCTACTTGTGATGACTCAGTGCGTTGCTGACCAATTTCGAGGTAATGTCAACGATCTGGATCATCCGGTCGTAGGGCATGCGTGTCGGGCCAATGACACCCAGGGTGCCGACGACTTGGCCATCCACCTCGTAGGGCGCGCTGACGATGGACAGGTCTTCGAACGGCACAACCTGGCTTTCACCACCAATAAAAATCCGCACGCCCTCCGCCTGACCGGCAATATCGAGCAAGCGCATGAGTTGCGCCTTCTGCTCAAACAACTCAAACGCCCGTCGCAGGTGCCCCATGTCATTGGAAAAATC
>JAAFGW010000025.1 GCA_010365175.1 Sulfuriferula multivorans
ACTCGCGGCCGATAGGGGGATGTTAAGCGGCGGCTGCGCACAAGCGTTTTGAAGGGTCGGGTTCTCGCACTTTCATGTTGTGGCACTGGCTGATCGCCTCGCCGCAGGTTTGAAATAATGGGTCTGGCTGACCAGGTCGAGAATTCACGAACGGGACAGCTTGCCTTGTACCCAGGCAATGGCGCGCATAACACCATCTCGACCCCGCGGCCATGAAAGCCTCGGATGGCGTCTTCCAGCGCCTGCAGCCCAGTCGCGCCAATGAAGGGCATGCGGCGCAGGCGCAGGATGAGCAGGCGAGGATCGTTATGGGTGCCGGCAAGCGCACACTCGAAACGCTCGACCGCGCCGAAAAAAACAGACGCATCGACTGCGTAGATCATGACATCGTGCAGCAAGCTATCGAAGCCGAGATGGGCAAAATCGTTTTGCAACTCTTTTTCGGCTACCTGGCCGACGTCCACACGGACAGCTATGCGCCGCCGGAAATGCAGCGTCGCCAGGATGACGCCGATATTGACTGCCACCACTAAGTCAGCAAACACCGTGAGGGCAAAGGTCACCAGCAGGATCACCACATCGGGGCGCGGGGCGCGCCGAACCCTGCGCACAAAGTGGCCAGCCTCGCTCATGTTTCACGCCGCCACAAACAGGATGGCAGCGAGCGCAGCGAGAGGAATGTGTGTCACCAGTGGGGCCAGCAGCTGCACGACCAGCACCAGCGTTGCCGCGTGGACGATGCCAGCCGCGGGTTGGTGCCACCGTTGCGGATGTTGGTGGCCGTGCGTGCGATGGCTCCGGTGGCCGCGAAGTCGCCAAACAGAGGGCTAACGATATTGGCGATGCCCTGGCCTATCCGCTCCTGGTTGGAGTTGTGCCGTGTTCCTGTCATGCCGTTTGCTACCACGGCTGCGAGCATGGATTCACATGGCGATGGAAACGCAGCCCGGTGGTAAAAGCTCTGCAGCCGATACGTGCAACCGCCCGGGCATCGATAGCCTGACATCAGGCCAACCAGCCAAAAGTTAAACGGCTGGTTTGGCCACGGTAGACGCATAGCGCGCGTCAAGCGCCCGCAGCGCAATATCTTTACTGGGGAAGAAATTCTCCGGGCCGATCACTTTATCGAGGCCCGCGCGATCGAGCGCCTCACGAACGGGTTTTTTCAGGCCGGCGAGCATCAACGTGACGTCGGCAGCCTTCAGGTCACGCGCCAGCGCACGCAGTTTCTCCTCGCCGGTGGCGTCTATACGGTTGATGCTGTTGCCGAGCACGAGCAACGCACGCGCTTGCGGGAACTGGCTCAGCGCTTTGAGAACGGCTTGTTCGAAGTAGGCAGCGTTGATGAAAACCAGCGAGGCATCGAAACGCAATACTACGTAGTTTTCACTGATCGGCGCCAGGTCGTGGGTAGCTGCACCCGCGAGAATGCCATCTGACGTGCGCCCCATGACCTCACTGCGTGGGCTCATGGTGCCGGCCAGGAACATCAGGATGGTAAGCATGACACCGACCAGTACACCGTTAGCCAGTTGTGGCGCCATGATCAATGTGGTGAAGAATGTAACCAGGCCGACGATGCCATCAGCCTGACGGACATTCCAGGCATGCATCATGGATTTGAAATCAAGCAGGCTGAACACGGCGCTCATCACAATGGCGGCAAGGACGGGTTGCGGCAAGTGGTATAAATACTGGGTAAAAAACAGCATCACCAGCAGCACCCCCAGCGCACTAATGATCGCGTAAAACCCGGATCGGGCGCCCACGCGTGCCGCTACCGCAGAGCGAGAAAACGAGCCGCTGACGACGTAGGACTGGAAGAAACTGCCGACGATGTTGGCCAGGCCCTGACCGATCAGCTCCTGGTTGGGGTCGAGTTTCTCACGCGTCTTGGCAGCTAGAGCACGTGATATGGAGGTGGCCTCCATGAAGCCAATCATGGCCATGATGAAGGCGGTGGCAAATAGCCCAGACATCACGCCCAGATCGAAAGTTGGCATGAGAAAACCGGGCACGCCGCTTGGAATGTTGCCCACGACTTTGCCGCCACCCGAAAGCTTGAACTTGCCTTCGTCAAACCCGGACAGTCGCCAAGCCGGCTCAAACCAGGGGGTTTTGATGCCAGTCTGATACAGGATTTGGCCATTGGCTTGTTTGACAGGCGTCAATGCAAACTGGAAGGCCTCCACTCGCTCACTGTAGAGGCTGTGCTTGAGGCTTTCTTCCTCGCCTTTGAGGCGCATGGATTCGGCCTTGAGGGAATAATCCTGACGAATGAGCTTGGACTGTGCCTTGAGTTTTTCGCTGAGCGCCTTCTGAGCATCCTTGACATGCTTGAGTGAAGTTTCGTGGGTCAGCATGCGATCGAATACGGTGCGGGCTTCAACGCTATCGATCTGCTCGGGCACCACCACGGTGGTTTTTTCGAAGCCGGTGGCGGCACTGACCATAGTGCCCAGTAGCACCACGATCAATACGTTGGGCAGTTTCGGGAAATGCTTGCGTAGCCAGGACAGCGCCGCGAGCGTGGCGAGTCCATATAGCAGTGTTTCCCAGTGTGCGACGGGTAGTTGCTGCACAACTTGAAACAGGTCGAAGAGGAACGTGTCCGAACGCGGCATCGGCACATTGATAAAGCTGTTCACCAGAGACAAGCCGATGATCAGTGCGGCTGCATTGGTGAATCCGAGTATTACCGGGTGCGAGGCAAGATTGATTAGCACGCCCATGCGGAACAGGCCCAAGGCGAGTCGCAATACGCCTACCATCAAGGCCAGTAGCAAGGACAGCTGGATGAATTCTTCGCTGCCGCGGCTGGCAAGGGGTTCGATGGCGGCCGCTGACATCAGGGACAGCAGCGCGACCGGTCCGGTATGCAGGAAACGCGAGGCGCCCCACATCGAAGCCACAATAACCGGCAGGAATGAGGCGTAGAGACCATATACCACCGGCAGGCCTGCCAAGGCTGCATAAGCCATGCTTTGCGGCACCAGGATCATGGCGACCGTGACGCCCGCGATCAGGTCGGCGCGCAGGGTGTCTTTTTGCAGAGGGAACCAGCGCAGGAAAGGGAATAATCGTGTCAGCATGATGCAGGATTTGAGCGTGTTTTGATTGGGAGCGGCAATGCGCAATAGTCCAATTTTAAGGCATAGGCGCAAGAAAACAGCATCGAGGCTGGTGGGGGATCATCTCACCTGACTTGATTCGGGCTTCAATTGACGCTTGTTACGGCACAAGGCCTCACCCGATTTGCTCGGGTGAGGCCTTGTGTGTTGAGATTTTCAGGCTGCGCGTACGGCTTCGCTGGCTTGATTGGGTTGAGTCGAAGCACCGCCTTGAACCCCTTCTTCGTGGGTGGCGACCAGCACCACCGGTACCGGCAGCACGTCCTGTGGTTGCGACCCGTTCAGGAAGCTGCGACCGAGGTAACCGGTTTCTTTACAGGCAAGAAAGGCCACTTCGGGATGGCGACGAAGATAACGCGCCAGCCCGGAAACCGGATCGCCGGTCAGGAGCACGGTTTTCATGGAGATGCCGGTCGCCGCCAGTTCTTCCGTGTAGGGGCTAAGCAATGCACGCGCCACGCTGTCGGATTGAAACGTCAGCACGGTCAGGCCATTTTTGAGGCGACCGCAGGTTTGTACAACGTAATGCATCATGTCGGCCGGCAACTCGCTGCCCATATAAAGTGCGACTTGTTGACGATCGCTGGATGTTTGAACGGGTGCCGGGGTCATAGCCTGGATGGCATCTGCGGCGCCCGCCTCCTTGTTCAGGTAATCCGATTTCTGACGCAGGCTGAGGAATTCACCCGCATGGGAATAGGCCAGCGCGTTCAGGATGCGTTTGATTTCTGTGGTCAGTTTGATCATGGTCAGGGTCCAATGGGTGAAGTAAGAATGATTGTAATAAAGCAACTCGCGTGCCAGTTTTTATAATTGATATTAATCAATTGCTTATGATTGTTTGTCGGTGTTGTAGCGCTACGGCGTGCAACATAAAGCCCCGTTCCGTTGCGTTGCAGATGCAACGGTGTTGTAATGTGCAACACCTTTTCGTGGTCGCGTCTTTATTCCATTCATGCCGAGTCTTCGCGGGAAAATTCTCACTACTTACGCCTTTTCCAAAGTCGTGCTGCTGGTGTTTGCCATCGTGGTGTTTGCCGACCTGTATTACCTGCAGACGCACATCGTGGCAGGTGAGGCGGTAACCGCATTCCGTGAAGTCAGCCAGGAAATTCGACGGGAAGAGAAAAACCTGTTCCTTTATAACGATCCGGCCAGCCTCGATCAATTGATCGTGCGATTTAAAGAGGCCGAAGCCGCGCTCAAAGAGGGTGAACAGGCATTTGCCGAAATTGCTTCACCGGCAGAACTCAGCCGGATGAGTGAATTGCTGCTCCAATATCACGCGCAGTTGAGGGAGTACCCTGCGTTGCCGGTTCGAGTACGCGCGGAAAAACAGAAAATAATCCGCGCATCAGGCCACGAACTATCGGCCCTGGCTGAAAATTTCAGCCGACGTGAGCGCGCGGTAGTGGCACAGGCTGTACATGTGGCGGGCCGAACCTTGCTGGTGGTATTTGTGACCGTATTGTTGTTGGGAATAGGCAGCGCATTTTTTCTGGTGCGGCAGGTGGTACGGCCACTTCGGGAATTGGAGTCGCAACTGGATCAACTGGCCGATGGCCATGATCAGCAGCTGACGCTGCCGTCGAAGGACAAGGAAATACAATCCTTTGTGCATCATTTCAACACCATGCTGGAACGCTTGCGGGTTCAGCAGAATCAATTACGTCACCGTGAAAAAGCCGCCGCACTGGGCGTGCTGGTTTCAGGCGTGGCACACGAGCTGAATAATCCACTTTCCAATATCTCGACTTCAGTGCAATTGTTGGTTGAGGAAGGCGACTCGGTCGAGCCGGAGCTGCGTGACGAGTGGATGGCGCAGATTGATGGGGAAGCCGAGCGTGCACGGCGTATCGTGCGGCGTTTGCTCGATAGCGTGCGCCAGCCCAAACTGAACTGGCAGGCGCATAGCGTGGCTGAGCTGATTCAGGTGTCGCTCGCGCTGGTTAACCGGCAGTTGCCCCGTGGGGTTGCGGTGTGCGTTGGGTATGCGCCTGAGCGTGCGTTATGGGCAGACCGTGACCGCCTGCATCAGGTGTTCATCAACCTGCTCAAGAATGCCGCCGACGCGGGTGCTACCCACATCGTGGTCAGCGCGGTGGAATCCACCTGGAAGGATTCGATGCCAAAAAATACAGACCACCTGGTGGGCGAAGTGGAGCCTGTGAGCAAGGCTGAAAACGTGCTCTACATCCAGATGGATGACAACGGTCCGGGCATTGCCCCTGAAAACCTGTTGCAGATTTTCAATCCTTTCTTTACGACGCATTCTGCAGGTGATGGCACGGGCCTGGGCTTGTATCTGGTCGAGGAAATCATTAGCGAACATAACGGCTGTATTGCGGTGGAAAATCGCCCGCAAGGGGGCACTCGGTTTTCGATTTGGCTACCGCTGAACGATGCACAGGAGACACCATGAACACTGACACTGCGCCCCACATACTGTTGATCGACGATGAAGCCATCGCACTTTCAAACCTGCGCCACGTGTTCGAACGGGAAGGCTATACCGTCACCGCCTGCAAGAGCGGCGAGGCAGGGTTGGCGGCAATGCAAGGCACGGCATTTGACCTGGTGCTGACCGATCTGCGCATGCCTGGCATCGACGGCATGGAAGTGCTGGCGCACATCCGTGCCACCACGCCGGAAGTGCCGGTGATCATGATTACCGGCCATGCCACGCTCGACTCCGCTGTGGATGCGATGAAGGCGGGTGCGTATCACTACATCGCCAAACCCTTCAGGCTGGCCGAAGCGCGCGAAGTGGTGCGCGGTGCGTTGGAGGTGCGCCGCATCAAACGCGAAAACAGCGAGCTCAAACTGCGCATCGAACAGTTGTCGAGCCAAACTACGATCATCACGCAAGATCTGGGCATGCAACGCTTGTTGGAAACGGCGCGACAGATTGCCAGCACCGATTGCAGTGTAGTGATACATGGGGAGTCGGGCACCGGCAAGGAATTGCTGGCGCGACTCGTTCATCAGAACAGCCAGCGTGCGCAGGGCCCGTTCGTCGCGTTCAACTGCGGCGCGCTGCATGAGGATCTGGCCGCAAACGAATTATTCGGCCACGAGAAAGGCGCCTTTACGGGCGCACTCGGTTCAAAGATAGGCCTGTTCGAGGCTGCCCAGGGTGGCACGCTGTTTCTCGACGAAGTGGCCGAATTGCCGCTTTCGATGCAGATCAAGCTGCTGCGGGTATTGCAGGAGCGCGAGCTGTTACGGGTCGGCTCGGTGAACCCGATCAAGGTGGATGTGCGTGTCGTGGCCGCCAGCAATCGCGACCTCAAGGCAGCAGTGGAAGCTGGGCAGATGCGTAACGATCTGTATTTTCGGCTAAACGTGGTGACCCTGACCCTGCCTCCGCTACGCGAACGTCGCGACGACATCCCGTTGCTGGCCTATTACCTGTTGCGCAAATATGCCACGATGATGGATCGCAATGTTCAGGAAATCACGCCCGAAGCGATGCAGCGGTTGGCTGACTATGATTACCCGGGCAACGTGCGGGAGTTATCCAATTTTATCGAGCGTGGGGTGGCACTGGCACAAGGTGAAAGTCTGGGCATCGAGCATCTGCCGCAAAGTCTGGGTTCGCTCACGGTGCGGGTGTTCAAGACGCAGATGGCGACCACCCCCGTCACGCTCGAATCGCAGGAAGCCGAGCACATTCAGCATGTCTTGAAACTGGCTGAAGGCAATCGAACGCAGGCAGCGAAATTGCTTGGCATCGACCGCGTATCCTTGTGGCGCAAGCTGAAAAAACTGGGCATAGATTCAAAGTGATCGTCTGCGCTATAACCCCCATCCAATCGACCTAACCATGACTGATTTACAAGCAGTACACACCGCCAAGCTGGTCTTCGACACGCATCTTGAGCACTTTGATCGCGACGTGATTGAGGCCTCGCATAGCGTGCCCATCCTGGTGGACTTCTGGGCTGACTGGTGTCCGCCTTGTCGTGCGTTGACCCCGGTGCTCGAGGGCGTCATCGCGCATCACGCGGGCAAGATTCACATGGCCAAGGTCGAGGTCGATGAGGGTACCAATATGAAACTCGCCGGGCGCTATGGGCTGCGCGGGTTTCCCACCGTGTTGCTGTTTGTAAAAGGCGAAATCGTCGGGCGCTTTTCCAGTGCCAAGCCTGAGCACTGGGTGCGCGAATTCATCGCCGAGCATACCGATATTGAATAAGCCTTTACTGGTACTCGATACCAATGTGGTGCTCGATCTGCTGCACTTTGAGGATGTGATTGCCCAGCCGATTCTGGAGGCGCTGCAGCATGGGCGGGTGGACTGTGCGGTGACTGAGGAAACCCTCGAAGAATTTCGGCGCGTGTTGAGCTACCCGGAATTCGAATTGGTGCCCACAAGGCAGGCAACCCTTTTGGCGCGCTATCAAAGCCTTGCGAAAATGCGGGCAGCCGTTTCCTCGGCCACGGAATTGCCGCATTGCAGCGACCCGGACGATCAGAAATTTCTTGAACTGGCCGCTTCGTCTCATGCCCACACGCTGGTCAGCAAGGACCGCGCATTGCTGAAACTGCAGCGGCGCTGTGCGCCCCATTTCCAGGTGATGACGCCGGCCGAAGCGGGGCGTTGGCTGGAGGACGTCAGCTAAGGTTCTGCAGTTGAAACCTGAGCCGCGCCGCCTCACTTACCGCCAACACAGCCGGGTGGCTTAGACGCCGCTCCACTGAAATCGCGAAAAATCGTTCGCGTATATCCTGCGTCTGCCCCACTTCAGCCACGTCATATTGCTGCATCACTTGTTGTGACGTGGTGAGCGGCACCGGAAACACCCCCGCCCCAGCCTGGCCAAACGCGCTCATCAGTGCGCTGTCATCAAATTCACCCACGATGGTGGGCTGTATGCCGCGACGTTCGAGCCAGCGTAACAGCGGCACCCGCAACGCGCTGTCCTCGCCAGGGATCAGCAACGGTGCAGCATGTAAATTGGCGGGAAACTCCGCCTCCAATCTCTGGGCAACTGAACGCGCAGCCAGAAAAGCGATTCCACATTCACCCAGCGGATGACTGTAGCCCTTGATGTCCATCGTGGGCGGCAGGGGCCGGTCGGCCAGTACCATGTCGAGACGGTGGATGGCGAGTTCAGCGGCAAGCTGCTCCAGCCGGTCCTCTTTGCACACCAGCTTGACTGGCTCGGCCAGGGTGAGGGCAGGGGCCAGCAGCTGATAAGCGATGGACTTGGGCACCACGTCGGCGATACCGACCCGGAATGGGTGCACGCGGGTTGCAAGCCGATTTTGCAGGGCTTCCTCGAGTTCGGCGCCGACATGGAAAATTTCGTCGGCGTAGGTCAGCGCGGTGCGTCCAGCGTCGGTCAGTTCGAGCCGGCGACCGCTGCGGCGGAACAGCGTCACGCCCATGCGGGCTTCAAAGGTGCTGATTTGGCCGGACAGGGTCTGCGGCGCGAGATGCAGTTTCTCGGCCGCCTTGTTGATGGCGCCAGTCTTGGCGACGGTGCGGAAGTAGTGCAGATGCTTGTAGTTGAGCATGACGGGGTCTCAGATCGGCAATATCGAACAATAGCAGTATAAAAATCGAATTTTATTGTTCTTTCTCTATCTATATTCTGATGGGTACTTGTGAGAGGGCTTCCCGCCCACATCATGAACCGGGTCAATATTGGAGAACACCATGACACGAATTGCTTTATTTCTCGCTACCAACGTGGCGATTCTGCTGGTGCTGTCGATTGCCATGCGGGTGTTTGGCATTGAGCCCTACCTCACCGCGAATGGATTGAACCTGACCTCGCTGCTGTTCATGGCGGCAGTCATGGGCTTTGGCGGTTCGTTTATTTCGCTGGCGATTTCAAAATGGATGGCCAAGAAATCGATGGGTGTGCGGGTAATCGATTCTCCTTCGAGCTCAACTGAGGTGTGGCTGGTCGACACCATCAAAAAATATGCGGCGGATGCCGGAATCGGGATGCCTGAAGTCGGTATCTTCGACACGCCGCAGGTCAATGCCTTTGCCACCGGCATGACCAAAAACAGTTCGTTGGTCGCCGTGTCGTCCGGCTTGTTGCAGCAGATGACGCGCGAGGAAGCCGAAGCGGTGCTCGGACACGAAATCGCGCACATCGCCAATGGTGACATGGTCACGCTGACCCTGATTCAGGGCGTGGTGAATACCTTTGTGATCTTCTTTTCGCGCATCATCGGCCACACCATCGACCGGGTCGTGTTCAAGAACGAACGCGGCCAGGGCATGGCGTTTTTTATCACGACGATCATTGCACAAATGGTACTGGGCTTCCTCGCCTCGATCATCGTCATGTGGTTTTCACGCAAGCGTGAATTCCGCGCCGACATGGGCGGCGCCAGCCTGGCTGGACGGAACAACATGATCGCCGCGCTGGAACGCCTCAATAGCCTGCATCCAGCGCCTCTTCCGGAGAAGATGGCGGCCTTTGGAATCAGCGGCAGCGGCGCGTCGGGGATCAAGCGACTGTTCATGACGCATCCGCCTCTGGAAGAGCGTATCGCTGCATTGCGCGCAGTACAGTAATCAGCGTTGTGGCGAGCAAAGCGGCTCTCGTCGCTGAACCGCTTATCTTGTCTTTGGAGTCGTCGTGCGAAAAATTGAACAGGGTCTTGAGCGCTTTATATTCGCCAGCCGCTGGCTGTTGGCACCGTTTTATGTAGGATTGGTGGGGGCGATCGCACTGCTTCTGTTCAAGTTCGTCAAGGAATTCATCAATCTGCTGCCTGTCGTGTGGTCCGGTGAAGGCAGTCAGGTCATGGTGGGGGTGCTAACGCTGGTGGATGTTGCGCTGGTGGCAAATTTGCTGCTGATCATCATTTTTGCCGGTTACGAAAACTTTGTGTCCAAGATCGACACGGGGGACAACGAAGATCGCCCGGACTGGATGGGGCATGTGAGTTTCGCCGACCTCAAGATCAAGGTCATCGGTTCCATTGTGGCGATTTCCGGCATCGAACTGCTCAAAGCTTTTGTCGACGTCGATGCGTACACAACCGAGCAGCTGGCGTGGAAAGTCGGCCTGCATATGGCTTTTGTGGTCTCGGGTGTGTTGTTCGCCGTGATGGATCGTTTGACCCGCTCGAACGATCATTGAAATTATTCCGATTAAATCATTCAACTTGATATGAATACCCTTGATATGAATACCCAGGCAGCAGTTTCCATCGGTGAACCCTGGATGTGGGGTGCTTTCATCGCTTTTGTGCTGGTCATGCTGGCGCTGGACTTGTTTGTGTTCGGCGGCAAGAAGGCGCACAAGGTCAGCGTCAAGGAAGCCGCCACCTGGTCGCTGGTGTGGGTGAGCCTGGCGCTCGCGTTCAATGCCGGCATGTGGTGGTATTTGAACGGCACGGTGGGACCGGAGATTGCCGATCGCAAGGCGCTGGAGTTCCTCACTGGCTACGTCATCGAGAAATCGTTGTCGGTGGACAACGTGTTCGTGTTCCTGATGATCTTCACCGCTTTCCACGTTGCGCCCGAATTTCAGCGCCGTGTGCTGATCTATGGTGTGCTGGGTGCGATCGTGCTGCGCGCGATCATGATTCTGGCCGGTGCCTGGATCGTGAGTGAGTTCAGTTGGGTGTTGTACCTGTTTGGCGCGTTCCTGCTGGTCACCGGCATCCGCATGCTGGTCATGACCGAGAAAGAACCCGACCTGGAAAAGAACCCGGTGCTGAAGTTCGCGCGTCGGCATCTGCGTATTACGAACGAACCCCATGGCGAAAAATTCATGGTGATGAAGGATGGCGTGCGTTACTTCACGCCGCTGTTCCTGGTGCTGATCATGATCGAGATCTCCGACGTGGTGTTCGCGGTGGATTCGATCCCGGCCATTTTTGCCATCACCACCGATCCGTTCATCGTGTTCACGTCCAACATCTTCGCCATCATGGGACTGCGCGCGCTGTATTTCCTGCTCGCCGACATGGCTGACCGTTTCCATCTGCTGAAATTCGGTCTGGCGATGGTGCTCACCTTCATCGGCACCAAGATGCTGATCATGCCGTGGTATCACGTGCCGGTGGGCGCGTCGCTGGCCATCGTTGCGGTGCTGATCGGATCGAGTGTGGCGGCCAGTCTGATTGCCACGCGCAAGGGGGCGAAATAATGTGGGCGCGTCTGTTCGGCGCGGCATTGTTGGCTCTGACGCTCGGTGGTTGTGCCGAGCCGCCTTATACCAATGTCGATAATACGGAACTGAAAGCGCTGATGGAAAAGGGCGTGCCGTTGTATGACGTGCGCCGCGCGGACGAGTGGCGCCAGACCAAAGTGGTGGAGGGAAGCCGCACACTGACTTATGTGGATGCGAGTGGACGACCGAACCCCGAATTTTTGCCGCGTTTTACTGCCGAGGTGGGCAAGAACGACCCGGTCGTGTTGATCTGCCGGACCGGCAACCGCACCGATGCGTTGGCGCGTGAGCTGATAGCGATGGGCTACACGCAGGTTTATAACGTGCGTCATGGCATCACCCGCTGGATTGGCGACGGCCATCCCGTCACCACGAACTGATTCTGACGCTAGCCATGACCGAACCCGCCAAACCCAATACGCTGATCGAACTGCTGATCACTCTGATCATCCCCGCGCTGATCCTGATGAAGCTCAGCGGCCCGGAGGATCTGGGCGTCGTCAACGCGCTGCTGCTGGCGCTGGCTTTCCCGCTGTTCTGGGGCGGGCGCGATTTGCTGATGCGGCGCAAGCTCAACCTGTTTGCCGCGCTGGGTCTTGTCAGCATCCTGCTCACCGGCGGCATTGGCCTGCTGCAACTGGATACGCAGTGGCTGGCGATCAAGGAAGCGGCGGTTCCCGGCGTGATCGGCCTGGCTGTGATCGTTTCTGCCTACACTAGCAAGCCGCTGGTGCGGGTGCTGCTGTTCAGCCCGGCGCTGATGAACGTCGATCGGATACAGCAGAACCTGGACCAGCGTGGTACCGGCGACGTCTTCGAGGCCCGCCTGAAAACGGCCACCTGGATGCTGGGCGGTTCCTTTTTCTTCTCCGCGGTCATGAACTACATCCTCGCCACCTGGATCGTCGTGAGCCCGGCCGGTACTGCGGCCTTCAACGAGGAACTGGGACGCCTGACCCTGCTGAGCTATCCCATGATCGCGCTGCCCTCGATGCTGATCATGATGGCGGTGCTGTTTTACCTGACCCGCGCGATCCGCACACTCGCCGGACTGAAGCTCGCTGAAGCACTCAAGCAGTGAAATATTGATTTCTTCTGTCCCAATGAAAGGGCCGCACGCATGAACAGCAAACCTGAACGAGATGTGGAAAAGTCCTACCCGTTGCCTGAGTTCATCGCTAAATTGCGGCGCCTGGCCGATGCGCTCGAAACAGGTGAACGCTTTGAAATTCAGATCGCAAGCGAGCGGATTTCGGTGCCGGTTCGAGCGATTTGCAATATCGAACACGAACGAACCGACGATGCCGAGGAGATCGAGTTTCAGATCAAATGGTCAAAGTCGCAGCAGTAGTCCGCATGACATGTGCGCCTGATTAACCGGAAACCGACCATGAACCCTGAACAGCAAAAATCCATCCTCGCCATCGCGCTCTTCGCTGCTTTCGCCGACGGCGCCAAGCACGACCGTGAACGCGAGGAGATCCGCCGCATTGCCGATTCGCTGGCGGCCGATGCCGGCGCGCCCGATCTGGCCCGCTTGTATCAGGATGTGTTGCTCAAGCGCGTGACGCTGGAAGCAGCCGTTGCTGCGCTGACCGACTCGGGCGAGCACCCTGAAGGGCATAAACGCCAACTGGCCTATGAAATGGCCGTGTGCGTGTGTGATGCCGACGGCCGTCAGAGCGAAGCGGAACAGCGTTTCTTGAACGAACTCAAAGCGCTGCTCAAGCTCGATGCCGGCCAGACGGCGGCTTTCGAGCGCGAGGCCAATGCCATCGTTGAACTGGGTGAGGCGGCAGCACCCGCAGCCCTTGCTGCCGCCCCGGCTGCGGCGGCACGTCCGCAGGCGAACGACGCCGAGCTGGACAAGTCCATCCTCAACTACGCGCTGCTCAACGGCGCGCTGGAACTGCTGCCGCAGTCATGGGCGTCGGTGGCGATCATTCCGCTGCAGATCAAGATGGTCTACGCCATCGGCAAGGCCCACGGCGTTGCGCTCGACCAGGGCCATATCCGGGAATTCATCGCGGCCGCCGGGGTGGGGCTCACTTCGCAATATCTGGAACAGTTCGGCCGCAAGCTGCTCGGAGGCCTGCTCGGCAAGGCGGCCGGCAAGGCCTTCGGTTCGGTGGGGGGCGCCGCCACCGGTATGGCGTTTTCCTTCGCCACCACCTATGCGCTGGGCCAGTTGGCCAAGCGCTATTACGCCGGCGGGCGGGTGATGAACACGGCGCTGTTGCGCGATACGTTCCAGAACCTGCTCGGCCCGGCCAAGCAGATGCAGACGCAATACCTGCCACAGATTCAGCAGAAGGCGAGCACGCTCGACGCCACCCAGATCATGGCCATGGTGCGCGGCGCCTGAAGCCGTGCGGATATTTTCCTCGCTTTATCAGCGCGCAATGCAGTGGTCGCGCCACCGTCATGCCCCGTGGTATCTGGGCGGACTGAGCTTCGCCGAGTCATCGTTCTTTCCGATCCCGCCGGATGTGATGCTCGCGCCGATGAGCCTCGCCACGCCATCGCGTGCCTGGCGTTTCGCGCTGATCACCACGCTGGCTTCGGTAGCGGGTGGCTTGTTCGGTTATCTGATTGGCCATTTCACCTTTGACATGATCGAACCGTGGCTACGTACAACGAAATACTGGGCGAGTTACGAAGTCGCGGTCGACTGGTTCGGACGCTGGGGCTTCTGGGCGGTGTTCATCGCCGGGTTCTCGCCGATTCCCTACAAGGTCTTCACCATCGCCGCCGGCGCCCTGTCGATGGCGCTGTTGCCCTTCACCCTGGCCTCGCTGATCGGCCGCGGCGCGCGCTTCTTTCTGGTGGCCGGGCTGATGGCCTGGGGCGGCGCACGTATGGAAGCGATGCTGCATCGCTATGTTGACCGCCTGGGCTGGGCCACCGTTGCGCTGGTGGTGATCGGCGCAGGCCTCTACCAGTGGCTCGGAGCGCCTTGAGCGGATCGGTTTACGCGGGTCGGCGCATCGCCCTGCTGACCCAGCATGGCAAGGAAAACATCATTGGTCCGGTGCTGGATGCGGCACTGGGCTGCCGGGTCGAGCGGGTCAGCGGTTTCGATACCGACACCCTCGGCACCTTCACCCGCGACATTCCCCGCGCCGGCAATCAACGCGAGGCCGCACGTCGCAAGGCGCGCATCGGCATGGAACTGTCGGGTCTGCCGCTGGGGCTGGCAAGCGAGGGTGCCTTCGGTCCCGACCCGATGGCCGGGCTGTTTCCCTGGAACGTCGAGCTGCTGCTATTCATCGACGATGAACGCGGCATCGAGGTGACGGGCCTGGCGCAACACGCGACGCGGTTTGCCCATCTGCTCACCGATGACTGGGATGCGGCCGGAGAATTCGCCCGCCAGGCCGGGTTCCCCGAGCATCATCTGGTGGTGCGTCCGCAAGGCGAAGACGACGCGCGCATCGAAAAAGGCATCACCACCTGGAACGCGCTTGAAGCAGCCTTCCAGCGGGCGCGCGGGCAGGCGGAAAACAGCCAGGTGTTTCTGGAAAACGACACTCGCGCCTATGCCCACCCCACGCGCAGGGACGTCATCCGCATGGCCGCCGTTGACCTCGCGGCCAGATTGAATTTACCCTGTCCGGCCTGTAGTGCGCCGGGCTTTTGGGTCGTGGAGCGGCTTGCCGGTCTGCCCTGCGGCGACTGCGGCGCGCCCACGCGGGAGATTCGCGTCGAGGTCGACGGCTGCCTCAAGTGCGGGCACCGCGAGAGGCGCAAGCGTGTTGGCGCGGAACACGCCGATCCGGGCCGCTGCGACTATTGCAACCCCTGATACCGGTCTGTCGCGGCAGCCATTCAATCGAGGAGGACGGGCGATGAAACGCAGGAAACGACGCGACATCGAAAGGCGATATTTGAAGTCGGCGAATCAGGCTCTGGACTATCCCGCAGGACAGTAGCGATGCGCTATTTTTCGAAACAGCGATTTGGCAAGGATCTCTCGTCCGGTCTGACCACGACTCTGGTGACGATCCCGGATGCGCTTGCCTCGGCAGTGCTGGCTGGCCTCAATCCCGTGTATGGATTGTATGCGGTTATGATCGGCACGCCGGTGGCGGCGCTGGCCATGAGTTCGCAGTTGATGTACGTCGCCAACACCGGGGCGCTGGCGGTCGCGACCGGCAGCGCCCTCAGCGGCTACAGCGGCGATGCGTTGCTCCAGGCGCTGGTCGTGGTGACGTTTTTGGTCGGGCTCATTCAGTTGGGCCTGGGGCTGTTGCGACTCGGCGCGATCACCCGGTTTGTGTCGAACGCGGTGATGATCGGCTTCATGACGGCGATCATGGCGCGCATCATCCTTGGCCAGCTGGGCGAACTGACCGGCTTCAAGAGCGATGCCGACAATCCCGTGCTACAGGCGCTCGACCTGGCGGGCAACCTCGCGCATGTGCATGGCCCGACATTCGCCGCCGGGCTGTTTGCCGTCGCGCTGATCGTGCTGGTAGAGCGCACCCGGCTGCGCCATTTCTCCATGATCCTCGCGGTGCTGGCGACGAGTCTCGCGGTGTATGGGCTCGGGCTCGACAGTGTGCGCATCGTCGCCGATCTGGCGGACATCCCGGATTCACTGCCGCTGCCGGCGCTCCCGCAATTCGGGCTGGTGATGGAACTGTTGCCATCTGCGGCCGCGATTGCATTGATCGGACTAGTGCAGTCCGCGGGCGTGAGCCGGAGCATACCGAACCCGGACGGCAACTTTCCGAATGTCTCGCGCGACTTCGCCGGGCAGGGGATCGCCAACCTGGTCGCCAGCTTATTCAAAGGCATGCCTACCGGCGGCACGATGTCGGAGACGGCGGTGCATGTCGGCGCGGGCGCGACCTCGCGCTGGGCGGCGGTCTACTCCGGGCTCATGATCCTGGCCTTCGTTCTGTTGCTCGGGTCCATGGTGGAGCAGATCGCCAAGCCGGCGATTGCGGCGCTGCTGATCGTCGCGGCGGTTCAGGTCATCAAGGTCGGCGAGATTCTAGACGTGTGGCGCACCAGCCTCACCGCGCGCACCGTGATGGTCGCCACGTTCGTGGCCACGCTCGCGCTGTCAGTCGAGCAATCGGTATTGCTGGGCGTGGTGCTGTCCGCCGTGCTGTATCTCTACCATGCTTCGATGGACGTGCACGTGATGGAAATGGTGGCCACGCCGGACGGCGACTTCGAGGAGCATCCCACGCCCAGGGAGTTGCCCGGCGGGAAGGTGACCGTGATCAACCTCTATGGCAGCCTGTTCTTCGCCGCTGCCGATCTGCTCGCAGAACAACTGCCGTCATCGCGCAACGCCCAGCGTGCCGTGGTCATCCTGCGTCTGCGTGGACGATCGAACCTCGGCAGCACGATCTACAACGTGCTGGAGCGCTATGCGGCCCAACTGTCGAAGCATGGCGGCAAACTTATTCTGTCGGGCGTCAGCGACGTTCTCTACCCGCAGCTGGTGCGCACGGATCTATTCAAGTTTGTCGGCGAGGAATATCTGGTGCGCGCCGAGCGACGCCCCGCGGCCGCCATGCGTACAGCGATGGCCCTGGGCGAGGCGTGGCTAGAGAACCGGTCTGGCCGTGAATGACGCGTCCCCGGCGGGACGCTGCGGCTACCGCAA
>JAAFGW010000026.1 GCA_010365175.1 Sulfuriferula multivorans
CTGCGCCCATCGGTGGCATCATCCCGTTGCGGCCGTTGGTTATTGTGGCCACGATGGTTTCAGGCTCGCCGCCGTAGAGCCAGTCGTGATCGGTCAGGTTGGGGAACCCCTTGGAACCTTCCGCATTCGAGCCGTGACACTGCGAGCAATAGGTCAGGAACAGGTTTTTGCCAATGGCGCGCGCGTTCGGATCGGCGGCCACAGTGGCGACATCCTGCTGCATGAACCCGGCATACACCGGCTGGAATTTGGCTTCGGCGGCTTTCACTTCGGCCTCGTATTCGCCAAGGGAGGTCCACCCCAGCACGCCGGCATAGTTGCCCAGCCCCGGCCACAACACCAGATAGACCAGCGCGAAGACCATGGTGCCGTAGAACAGTCCCAGCCACCAGCGTGGTAGCGGGTTGTTGAAGTCCTGCAGGTCACCGTCCCAAGTGTGCTCCATCAACTCGGCCTTTTCGCCGGGCTTGAGCTTGCGGGTGGTCTGCATCTTGAGAAACACCCAAGTGCCGATGATGCTCAGCAGGGTGAGCACGCTGATATAAATTGGCCAGAAGCCACTGGTGAAATCACTCATTTGCTGTCTCCCTTGCTGATGGGCGCGTTGTCTTCTTCGAAAGGCAAACGGCCGGCGTCTTCAAATGCCTGCTTGTTGCCACGGCTGTAGGCCCACCAGACGATGCCGATGAACACCACGATGAAGATGGCTGTGACAATGCCACTGATTAATCCGCTATCCATGGCGACTCAATTCTTCGGGGCGTGGGTGCCCAACACCTGCAGGTAGGCGATGAGCGCGTTCAGCTCGGTCTTGCCTTCCAGCGCGGCTGGGGCTTCGGCGATTTCCTGCTCGGTGTAGCCATGTCCAACCACGTTCAGCATGCGCATCTTCTTCTGGATGGCGCTGTCATTGAGCGGGCGGTCGAGCCAGGGGTAGGCCGGCATGTTGGACTCCGGCACCACGTCGCGCGGGTTCATCAAGTGCGCCACGTGCCAGGCATCGGAATAACGTCCGCCGACGCGATGCAGGTCGGGACCGGTGCGCTTGGAGCCCCACAGGAAGGGGCGGTCGTAGACGAATTCACCCGCTACCGAATAGTGGCCGTAGCGTTCGGTCTCGGCACGGAACGGACGAATCATCTGCGAATGGCAGCCGACGCAGCCTTCGCGGATGTAGATGTCACGTCCCGACAATTGCAATGCCGCGTAAGGCTTCAGCCCCGCCACCGCGGTGGTGGTGGAAGTCTGGAAGAACAGCGGCACGATCTGCACCAGGCCACCGACGCTGACGATGAGGATGGTCAGCACAATCAGCAGACCGAGGTTTTTTTCGATACTTTCATGTGAAATCATGGTCGGTCTCCTTAGGCGTGAACGGCTTGCGGGATGGGGGCGTCATTCACCGCGCGCCCCAGCCGCGTGGTCTGCCAGACGTTGTAGGCCATGATCAGCATGCCGCTGAAGAACATCGCGCCGCCCATGAGTCGAATGCCGTAGAACGGATACATGGTGTTGACCACCTGGGCAAAGCTGTAGGTCAGCGTGCCGTCGGCATTGGCTGCGCGCCACATCAGGCCCTGTGTCACCCCTGCGATCCATAGTGCAGCGATGTACAGTACGACGCCGATGGTGGAGAGCCAGAAATGCCATTCGATCAGCTTGGTGCTGAACATCGACTCGCGGCCAAACAGGCGTGGGATCAGGTAGTACATCGAGCCGATGGTGATCATCGCCACCCAGCCCAACGCGCCGGAGTGGACGTGGCCGATGGTCCATTCGGTGTAGTGGGAAAGCGCGTTGACCGTCTTGATCGACATCATCGGACCTTCGAAGGTCGACATGCCGTAGAACGACAGCGCAGTCACCATGAACTTGAGAATGGGGTCGGTGCGCAGTTTGTGCCACGCACCGGACAGCGTCATGATGCCGTTCATCATGCCGCCCCAGCTTGGCGCCAGCAGCATCAGGGAAAACACCATGCCGAGCGACTGCGCCCAGTCCGGCAGCGCGGTGTATTGCAGGTGGTGCGGACCCGCCCACATGTAGATGAAGTTGAGCGACCAGAAGTGCACCACCGACAGCCGATACGAATAGATCGGGCGGCCAGCCTGCTTTGGAATGAAGTAATACATCATGCCGAGGAAGGCGGTGGTGAGGAAAAAGCCCACCGCGTTATGGCCGTACCACCACTGGATCATCGCGTCCTGCACGCCGGCGTACATCGAGTACGACTTGGTCAGCGTCACTGGCAGTTCCATGCTGTTGACGATATGCAGGATCGCGATCACCAGGATGTAGGCGCCGAAGAACCAGTTGGAGACATAGATGTGCTTGGTTTTGCGCTTGATGATGGTGCCGAAGAACACCAGCGCGTAGGCCACCCACACTACCGTGATCAGAAGGTCGATCGGCCATTCCAACTCGGCGTATTCCTTGGAACTGGTATAGCCCATCGGCAGCGTGATGGCGGCCAGCACGATGACCAGGGTCCAGCCCCAGAAGGTGAACGCTGCCAGCTTCTCGGCCCACAGTCGAACCTGGCAGGTGCGCTGCACGATGTAGTACGACACCGCAAACATCGCCGAGCCGCCAAATGCAAAGATCACCGCATTGGTGTGTAATGGGCGCAGACGACCGTATGACAAGTACTCGATGCCAAAGGTCAGGTCCGGCCAGATCAATTGTGCGGCCAGGATCACCCCGACCAGCATCCCGACAATGCCCCACACCACCGTCATGATGGCGAACTGTCGGACGACCTTATAGTTGTAAGTTGTCGCTTCCATACACGTCTCCCGTGATTGATTTCTTGATTAGCCCATACGAACGCAGCGAAACACTCATATATAAGGATAAATATATCTATTTATGGCAGCGTATGTCAAGGTGAGATATCGCCTTTGCTGAAGTTGTCCGGGCAAAGTGTTGTTTGATTGCGAAAACGGGTTCCCTACTTGTTTTGTTGACGTGTGATGGCACTAGACTGGGTATAGATCAGATGGCACCTACTTGATATGCATCATGTTTCCAATCCTGGAGCGACCCGTATCTGTTTCATCCGTCACGGTGAAACCGATTGGAATGTGGCGAGGCGTATTCAGGGGCACACCGACATTCCGCTCAACAAAACCGGGCGAGCGCAGGCGTTGGCAATGGCATTCAACGCTGCGCATCATCGCTTTCATGCGATTTACAGCAGCGACCTGTTGCGGGCAACTGAGACAGCACAGGTGTTGGCGCAACGTGAAGATCAGGCAGTGAAGTTATTCCCGCAATTGCGCGAGCGGCATTACGGCGTGTTTCAGGGCATCACGGCTGCCGAGGGAGCAGTGTTGTATCCGGAGGCCTACGCACACTATGTGGCGCGTGATCTTGAATATGACTTCGAGCGTGGCGAGTCGCTGCATGACTTGGCCGATCGGGTCGGGGAGGGGGTCGACTGGTTGCTGCGGCACCACAGCGGCCAGACGCTTGCGGTGGTCAGCCACAGTGGGGTGCTCGACGTGATCTATCGTCGCGCCACCGGCCGGCCGCTGCACACGCCACGCGATTTCGTCATCCCCAACTGCGCGCTCAACTGGTTTCATTTTGATGGCCAGGGTTGGCATCTTGATGTGTGGGCAGATCGCCATTATTTGCATGATGTGCTGACGGAGTCTCCGGAATGACCGAACCCGCTCATCAGATAGTGTTCATTCGCCACGGTCACAGCGAATGGAATTTGACCGATCGCTTTACGGGCTGGACCGATATTCCCTTGACCGAGGTGGGTCTTGCCGAGGCAGCCGCAGCAGGTCGGCAACTGGCGCAGTCAGGTTTCGTCTTTGACGAGGTGCACGGCTCAGTGTTGCAGCGTACCCGTCAGACGACCGAGGCGCTGCTGGACGCGATGGGCACGCCCGAAGTGCCGTTGTTGACCAGTTGGCGCTTAAATGAACGGCATTACGGTTCACTGCAGGGCATGGACAAACACGAGATATTTTCGACCTGGGGTGAGGCAGCCTCGCGTCGCTGGTGGCGAGGTTATTTTGAGCCACCGCCGCCACTCGATATCAATGACCCACGTCATCCGCGTTTCGATCCGCTGTATCAATCGCTCGATTCTGCAGCGCTTCCAATCACCGAAAGCCTGCGCGACTGCCAGCAGCGTACGTTGCCTTACTGGCATGCAGTGCTGGTGCCTCGTTTACGAGAAGGCCGTCGCCTGCTGGTGGTGAGCCACGGCAACACTTTGCGCGGGTTGGTCATGCATCTGGATGGACTCTCTGCCGAAGCGGTGGAACAGGTGGAAATTCCTTCCGGCGTGCCATTGGTGTACCGCTTCGATGCTGATCTGCGTGTATTCGATCATGTGTGGTTGACTGTGTCAGTCACGACACTAGTTTGATTCCAGGTCCTGCGCCAATCCGGCGTGCATGATTTGTCCGGCGTGAACTTGTAGCCCCGCTTTAAGTTCCGCCGCCGTATCGGCTTCGGCCAAACCTTGTTCGGCCAGTGCCAGGATGTAGGGCAGGCTGGCGTGAGTGAGTGCATCCGTGGCGGAGCGTGCGACTGCGCCGGGCATGTTGGTGACGCAATAGTGGACGATGTCATCGACGACATAGAACGGATTGCTGTGGGTGGTGGGGCGTGAGGTTTCCGCAACGCCACCCTGGTCGATAGCCACGTCCACCAGCACTGAACCCGGCCGCATTTTTTTCAGTAAAGCGTGGCTGATCAGGCGAGGTGCATGGCGGCCGGGAATTTGTGCAGCGCCAATCACGATATCGGCTTGCGCGAGGCTGTCAGCAATTGCATCGGGTGACGAGAAGCGCGTTTCCACCCGGGCGCCAAACAGTGTTTCGGCCTGGATAAGTTTGTCGGCCAGACGGTCGATCAGCGTCACACGAGCGCCCAGTCCTACGGCAACCCGCGTTGCCCCCATGCCCACAACCCCGGCTCCAATGACGACCACATGCGCAGGTGCTACCCCCGGCAGACCACCAATCAGCTTGCCGTTTCCGCCATGCGTTTTGTGCAATCCAAGTGCGCCCATCTGCGGTGCCAGCCGCCCGGCGATGTTGGACATCGGCAGCAACAGTGGCAGAGCACCACTTACTGTGCTGACCGTCTCGTAGGCAATCGCAGTCACACCTCGATCCATCAGTTCGCGCGCAAGATCGGCTGCGGCAGCCAGATGCAGATAACAGAACAGTAACTGTCCAGTGTGCAGGGCTGCCACCTCGGAGAGTTGCGGCTCTTTTACCTTGACCACCAGGTCGGCCGCATAGGCTTCGATCGAGGAATCTACGATGGCGGCTCCCGCGGCACGATAGGCATCATCGCTAAAACCAACCGCTGTGCCCGCATGGGTTTCAACGCTGACGGTGTGGCCTGCCTGGATCAGGTCACTCGCACCTTCGGGCGTGAGCGACACGCGGTATTCATGATCCTTGATTTCCTTGGGGATGCCGATGTGCATAGTGGAGACCGATCTATAAAAGATTAAATTTCGATTTGCGTACCGAGCTCAACCACGCGGTTGACTGGCAGTTTGAAAAAACGCATAGCTGATTCGGAGTTTTGCGCCATCGCCGCGAAAATATTTTCGCGCCACAGTGCCATGCCCGGCAATTTAGTGGGGATTAGGGTTTCACGGGAGAGAAAGAAGCTGGTTTCCATCATTGCGAAATGCAGGCCGAAGGCATCGCACAGTTTGAGCGCTTTTGGAATATCCGGTTCCTCGCGGAAACCGAAGCGGATTTCCAGGCGATAGAAGCCGCTTTTCAATTGGGTCAGGCGGATGCGTTCCGTATCGGGGACGCTGGGCACTTCTTCGGTGATCGCCCGCAAAATGACGACGCGTTCATGCAGCACTTTGTTGTGCGATAAATTGTGTAACAGGGCATGCGGCACACCCTTGCCGGTGGCGTGGAGAAAAATGGCGGTGCCGGGTACCCGTTGATGCTCGAACGATACGATGCCTTCTATGAAGGCAGTCAGGTCGATGTCGTCATTCTTCATGCGCTGCAATAGCAATTCGCGGCCGCGCTTCCAGGTAGTAAGCAGCGTGAAAATCACCAGCCCGATGGCCAGCGGGAACCAGCCACCATGAACGATTTTGGGTATGTTTGCGCCGAAGAAGGCTAGATCGATAATCAGGAAAAAGGCCGCGCCACCGAGAACGAGAGGAAGCGGCCATTTCCAGAAGGCCCATACCACGGTGAACGCCAGGATGGTGTCGATTGCCATGGTGCCGGTGACGGCGATGCCGTAGGCCGAGGCCAGGTTGCTGGAGGATTGGAAACCCAGGACGAGCACAGTCACCCCCGCCAACAGTACCCAGTTGATAAAAGGAATGTAGATTTGCCCGATGGCCTGATCCGACGTATGGCGCACCTGCATGCGGGGGATATACCCCAGCTGGATGGCCTGACGGGTGACGGAAAACGTGCCCGAGATCACCGCCTGGGAGGCGATGATGGTGGCCAGTGTTGCCAGCACAATCAGGGGAAACAATGCCCATTCCGGTGCCAGCAGATAAAAGGGATTTTTGGCCGCAGTGGGCACGCGCAATAGCAGGGCGCCCTGTCCCAGATAGTTGAGTGCCAGTGCGGGAAAAACAAATCCGAGCCAGGCATAGCGGATGGGGCGCTTGCCGAAGTGGCCCATGTCGGCATACAGCGCCTCGCCCCCGGTGACGGCCAGCACCACCGCACCCAGAATGATCAGCCCGGTTATGCCGTGCGTTTGGAAATAGGCGTATCCATAAAACGGGTTAAACGAGACCAGCACTGCGGGTGTCTGGACGATGCTGAGCAGTCCCAGCGTGCCCAGCACGATGAACCAGAGAATCATGACGGGGCCGAAGAGTTTGCCCACCGATGCGGTGCCACGGCTCTGAATCAGGAATAGCCCCACCAGCACAGTCAATGAAATCGGAATGATGTAGCGGTGCAATGCCGGTGCCGCTAATTCCAGGCCTTCGACGGCAGACAGCACCGAGATGGCGGGAGTGATCATGCCGTCGCCGTAGAACAGGGCGGCGCCGAACAGTCCCAGCGTGAGCAGCAGCCATTTGCGCCGGGAGTTCGCGTGGAACACGCGTTGAGTCAGCGCGATCAGCGCCATGATGCCGCCCTCGCCCTTGTTGTCGGCGCGCATGATGAAGAGCACGTATTTCAGCGATACCACCAGGATCAGCGCCCACAGCATGAGCGAGAGCACGCCCAGGATGTTGTCGTGATTGATCTCTGCGCCGTGAGGGCCGTTGAAGGCTTCCTTCAGCGCGTACAACGGACTGGTGCCAATGTCTCCATACACCACACCGATCGCACCGGCCGACAAGGCAAGCAAGCTGGGTTTTTTGGATTCGGATTCGTTCATTGATTTTGGGTGAAGTGGCGCCGACAGCCGGCTGGAAGATGTCCCGTGCCCGATAGTATGCTCGCAACAGCCTTTAGCGTGTGGGCACCGGGTCGGCGTGCCGTTCGAATCGGTAATATGCCGGCGGAATTTTGTCCAGCCTGATTTCGCGCGTACCTCGCCCTATGGCAACGCGTCTGACAGTACGATAGGGTCCGATCAGTGAAGGTGCAGCCTGCAGGTCGTAGCGCCCCGTGGTAAGCAAACGCGCGGAGAGCGTGATTCCACCCTCATGCTCACGCTGGCTAATGCCGGCAAACGGACGCGCCAGGGGCTCACCGATGAAAAGACCTTGCCCGGGCATATACACGCTCTTCCAGTAAGCCTCGATCAGGGTTTCGCCCTGCAGGTAGTGCGCCATGACCACGTCGGGAACTGGAAATTTGGCAGGAAAGTTGCAGGGTTCGACCACCGCACCGTAGCTTCCGGTGGCGCCAGCTTCCAGCCAGCGCAAGCTGCTCATCTGTGTGCTGCCAAAAAGTTCGCCCCCCGTTGAGGTGAGGTGATCGGCTATCGCACCGGGCAGAAACGTGTTGCTGTCGAGTGATGCCACATGGGTGAGGCCAGTGAAATAGAACATCACATCGTGTTTTTTCACCAGTGCATTGGCTTGAACAATTTCGGTCGGGATAACGCGCTCCAGTTGTGCGCGCAGCAAATCGTATCCGGCGGCGCGCACGTTGCGAGCCTTGTCAGTGGTGCTGACGAGATAGGCGGTGCCTGCTGGATTGGTGTTGTCTGATGCCACGCCCCGGTCGATGAGCTTTTTCGCCTCGTCCACGCTGGCCCCAGCCAGACTCATGGTGGGTCGGATTCTGTACGTATCGTAAGGACGCTCAACATTGCTGTTGAAGTAGGGGCTGGTTTGCGTTGGCTGGCAACCGCTGGCGCAATAAGCCGGATCAAAACCCAAGGCGAAGGCTGAGGTGATTGACATGCAGTCCACCCGATACGGTTGAGCCCAGGTGAGTGCGTATGCCTGTACGCCTCGAGGTGTAGCGTGGTCAACTCGGCGTTTGATACGGATGAATTCTTCGCGGCTGAGCGTGCTGCGTCCGGGCTTGAAGCGGACGTGAACCAAATTGCCGCTGGGAATGCCGCGCTTGACCTGATAGTAGGCGGCGATGGCGACGCTGTCAGGGTCGTCGTCGTTGACGATAATACCAAGCTGGTCTGCAGAGAGGCCGGATTGCGGGAAGTCGGTGATGAAGGCACTTTCTGGGGGTGCCGCGTGCGCTGTTCCCAGGATCAGCAGTATCGAAATGAGACTGCGCCAGGGAAGGGTTTTCATCAGGCGAGGCGGCTCACGCATTCACGCACCAGCTCGGGTCCCTGATAAATCAACCCTGAATAGAGCTGAACCAGCGAGGCGCCCGCTGCAATTTTTTCTGCAGCATCGTCGCCCCTGAGGATTCCGCCTACGCCGATGATAGGCACTTCGTTTTTGAGGTGGTGTGCCAGCGAAGTGACCACACGGGTAGAGGCTGCGCGCACCGGCGCACCGGAAAGCCCGCCGGCTTCGGCTGCATTGGGCAGGTTGGCAACGGCGTCACGCGCGATCGTGGTATTGGTGGCGATTACGGCGTCGATGCGGTGCATCATCAGCAGCGCGGCAATCGCGGCGATTTGTGCGTCGTCCAGATCGGGCGCGATTTTTAGTGCAATCGGCACATATTTTCCGTGTTGCTGGGCCAGTTCGGATTGCCGCAGCTTGATGGCCGACAACAAGGCATCAAGCGCCTCGTCTTTTTGCAGTTCGCGCAGGTTTTGTGTGTTGGGCGAGGAAATATTCACCGTGACGTAGCTGGCGCGGGCGTAGACGGTGTCGAGGCAGGCCAGGTAATCGTCCACTGCGTGCTCATTCGGCGTGTCCTTGTTTTTGCCGATGTTGATGCCGAGCACGCCCTTGAATCCACTCATCTCGACATTGCGTACCAGATTGTCGACGCCCCGGTTGTTGAAGCCCATGCGGTTGATGATCGCTTCGGCCTGGGGAATGCGGAACAGTCGCGGTTTTGGATTGCCCTGTTGTGGGCGGGGTGTCACGGTGCCGATTTCCAGAAATCCAAATCCCAGGTCGCCCAGCGCCTTGATGTGCGCACCATCCTTGTCGAGGCCGGCGGCCAGGCCGACTGCGTTTGGAAAATCGATGCCCATGATGTGCACCGGCTTGCCCTGGGCGCGTGGCAACAGCTTGAGTAAGCCCAACACATGCGCAACATCGAGGCTGGAAAGGGTGAAGCTGTGCGCATCCTCAGGATCGAGCGAGAAAAGGGCAGAACGTATCAGTGGATAAAGCATGGTCAGGGCGTAGGCGGGGTGGGAATGGAATGGCGCGTGGCCGTCTCGATCGAACCCGCATCCGGGTCATTGAAAACCAATTGATCGAGTGCGTGTTCACTTTTTGCGACGATGCAACTGATCGCGCAGTCGCCGGTGACGTTAACCGTGGTGCGCATCATGTCGAGCAGACGGTCGACGCCGATGATGAGCGCAATGCCCTCAACTGGCAGACCGACCTGGCCTAGCACCATGGTGAGAGTGACGAGACCTACGCCCGGCACTGCCGCAGTGCCGACCGAGGCCAGCGTGGCGGTCAGCACCACCAGCAGATAATCAGTCATCGTAAGATCGATGCCGTAGACGTTGGCAATGAACACCGTTGCCACGCCCTGCATCATGGCAGTGCCGTCCATATTGATGGTGGCGCCCAGCGGCACGGTAAACGCGGCGATGCTGTTCTTGACCCCCATTTTGTGTTCCACCGTGTGCAGGGTGACCGGGATGGTGGCGCCGGAACTGGCGGTGGAGAATGCGAACGCTGCCGGGTCGCGCATTTTCTTCAGGAAGGTCAGCGGATTGAGCGAACCCAGCAGGCGCAGCAGCAGTGGGTAGGTGCCGAATAGCTGGATCGCCAGCGCGGCAGTCAGCGTCAGGAAGTAGGCTGCCAGCGGCAGGAGCAAATCCAGCCCCTGGGTGGCGAAGGTGCGGGTGATCAGCGCGAATACGCCATAGGGCGCGAGTCGCATGATCCATTCGACCATGTGCATGATGACCACGTCGAGGTCGCTGAAAAAGTTGAGTACATGCTTGCCGCGTGCGCCCGACATTGTTACCGCCATGCCGAACAGCAGCGCAAACACGATGATCTGCAGCATGTTACCTTCAGCCATCGCTGCCACCGGGTTGGTCGGCATCATGTTGATCAGCACCTGGGTCAGCGGTGGCGCTTCCTTGCCACTGAAACTGGCGGCGGTTGAACCGGCGTCGAACCCCTGCCCGGGGCCAACCATGCCGGCGAGCGTCAGCGCGATGGTCACGGCAATCGCGGTGGTGGCCAGATACAGCGACAATGCCTTGATGCCAATGCGTCCCAGGGCTTTCAGGTCCGACAAGG
Source organism: Sulfuriferula multivorans (assembly GCA_010365175.1). Taxonomy (GTDB): domain Bacteria; phylum Pseudomonadota; class Gammaproteobacteria; order Burkholderiales; family Thiobacillaceae; genus Thiobacillus. Next base: position 10,802 of record JAAFGW010000026.1, read on the forward strand.
CGGTGACTCCAACCACCAGCGACACGAACACCAGCGGTACCACCATCATCTTGAGCGCCGCCACGAACATCGAACCGACTACCTGCAACACACCGTCAATCACAAACAGCTGGATCCAGGATGCAGTGCCCAACTGATTCAGGATGACGCCCAGCACAATGCCGGCGAGCATTGCGATCACGATCTGGCGGGTCAGATGGTGGGGTTCAGGCTTGGCCATGCGGGCAGAATCCGGGAGTCATCAGCATGGCCAGAGTTTAACAGGGCAAGGGCGCAAGACTGACGCGTAGTGGGCCGCGATGTTATCCTGAACCAACATGCAGTTTTGCGTGTCTGTCAGTTTCAATAAACTTTCCTTTTTTAACTCACCGACAAATCCATGATGACCCTGTCTTTACTTCAGCGACTCGTATTGCTTTCCAGCATGTTAATGGCGACAGTCGCCTGGGGCGCCGTGCCGCCACCGCCCGAACTGAATGCCAAGTCCTATGTGTTGATGGATGCCGCCAGCGGCACCGTTCTGGTCAATCACCAGGGCGACCTGCGCCTGCCTCCCGCCAGCCTGACCAAGCTGATGACCGCCTACATCGCTACGCTGGAAATCAAACGTGGCCGACTCAAGGAAATTGATCAGGTCACCATCAGCGAAAAAGCCTGGCGTATGGGCGGCTCGAAGATGTTCATCGGGGTGGGTAACCAGGTGTCGGTCAATGACCTGTTTCACGGCATCATCATCCAGTCGGGAAATGACGCCAGCGTGGCCTTGGCCGAACGCATCGCGGGTGAGGAAGATACCTTTGCCTCGCTGATGAACAGCGAAGCCAAACGACTCGGCATGGCCAACAGCCATTTCAAGAATGCTACCGGCTGGCCCGCCGAGGGCCATTATTCAACCGCGCACGACATGGCGAAACTGGCGCGCGCGATCATTTACGAAGATCCGGCACACTACGCGATTTATGCGCAGAAAGAATTTCTGTGGAACGGTATCAAGCAGCCCAACCGTAACCTGCTGCTGTGGCGCGACGACGGCGTTGACGGTCTTAAAACCGGCCATACCGACGAAGCCGGCTACTGTCTGGTGGCGTCTTCCCAGCGGGATGGCCAACGCCTGATTGCCGCCGTATTTGGAACCGAAAGCGAATCCGCGCGCGCAGCTGAAACCGCAAAACTGCTGGGCTATGGATTCAATTTCTTCGAAAGCAAGACTTTCCATAAAAAAGGCACCGTACTGGCCAACGCGCAGATATGGAAAGGGGCGGCCCGCACGGTGAAAGTCGGGCTGACTAGCGATCTCGCAACCAGCATGCCGCGCGGTGAAGCCGCCACGTTGAGTACGCAACTCGTGCTGAACCCCCGGTTGATCGCACCGGTGAAACCCGGCGATGTGGTGGGGAAAATTGAAATCCGCCAGGGCGACAAAGTCCTGTCGAAGACCAACGTGGTGGCACTGGAAGCTGTTGAAGCCGGTGGGTTTTTCCGCCGTTCCTGGGACAGCATCGTGCTGTTCTTCAAGGGGCTGTTCAGCTGACGCGCACTGAAAATCGACATTGAGGGCGGCACCCGGAAGCGGGCCCGCCCTTTTTTATTGGCCAGAAGGGTAAAAGCATCCCGATTACCCCGCTGCGGCGGGCGAGTGGCTGACTCGGCTCAGGGTTCGGGGTCAACCCCCCGAATGCCGCCGGGGCGCATGGTGCAAGCGCATCTTCGCAGCGTAACCCCCTGTTTATACGGCGAAACGGTATCTTGCTCTTCGTCCAAAACCCACTTGATTCAGGCTCAATCAGTGGCTTTGCCAGAAAGTCTGTGAATTTAAGTATTGCCAGCAAGCCATGTATTCACAATAATCCGTAGTGGACTTGTCCACATTGACCCATGGAGATTCAAAATATGAACAGAAAAGAACTCATCGACGCACTGGCTGCCAAGACCGATTCCACCAAGGCAGATGCCGAGCGTTCAGTCGCAGCTTTGATCGACATCATTTCGGGCACCCTCAAAAAAGGTGACTCCCTCACGCTGGTTGGCTTTGGTACGTTTGAAGTGCGCAAGCGCGCTGCACGTATCGGTCGTAACCCCAAGACCGGCGAAGAGTTGAAAATCAAGGCTGCCAAGGTTCCGGCATTCAAGGCTGGTGCAACGCTGAAGGCAGTTGTAAACGGCGTCAAGAAGTAAGCTTGTATTGATCTTTCCGTCATAACGGAAAGATCAGATGGATCGCTGCCTATTCATGGCAGTGATCCATCGCCTCCTTCCAAGAGCGTCTGGCTTTTGAAGGAATGCAAAGTTCATCCTGTCCGTTATCGCGGGCACCCCTCGTACTCTCTCTCCTGTGACACCTGTCATTACGTTAGCCATCCCTGAAGGGACGAGGCCCGCTGCACCGTGCTGTCCACTTGATTCGTGTCCGACTGTTTTTGCGCGTCATTCCAGGCAGCCCGGATTACTTTCAGCCCAGAATAGCCATTCATGATTCGATGTTTAGTCGGTCGACTAAACGGTGTTGCTTCGCGATATTAAAACGCGAGGCGGATACTCAATCGGCCACAGCGAACCGTTAACCCAAAGGTGTAGAAACTTTTTACACCAGCGTGCATATCCACTGCGAGTCATCGCGTAGTCAGTTTCTCTTGTGCTTGGATCGCTGTCGGAATGAACGGTCTGAAACAAAAAGGGCAGCAAATGCGGCCCTTTTTGTACGGAAATGCGAAGGCTTATTTCTTCGCCGTCCGCCGCAGTCGATTCAACAACCGCCGCGCCAGTTCGCCGAACAGTTCGGTCTGGGTCGGGTGGGGGAAGATTGCCTTGGCGACCTGGGTCAGGGTCATTTCGCCGGCCACCATCATCACGCCGATGCCGATCAGGGTATCGGTGTGGTCGGCCAGATAATGCACGCCGATGACTCGACCGGTGGCCTTATCGGCGACCAGTTTGATCATGCCCTCGGTTTCGCCGGTGATCATCGCTTTGGCGTCGATGCTCATCGGCATCTTGGCTTCAACCGCGTCGATACCCCTGGCCTTGGCCTGCGCCACGCTCAATCCGACGAAGCCTGCCTGCGGACGCGAGAAGGTCACACCGCAGTCCTTGTCCTGGTCGTATTCGGAAGCGTGACCCAGCAGGTTGTCGGCAGCGACACGGCCTTGCGTGGCGGCGGTGTGGGCAAGCATGTAACCGCCGATCACATCGCCTACCGCATAGATATGCGGGACACTGGTCTGACCGCGTGTGTTGACCTTGATCGCGGCGCCATCGAGTTCAACGCCCACTTTGTCGAGACTCAGCTTGCTGGTGTCGGGACGCTTGCCGGCAGCGACCAGCACGATGTCGCAGTCGAACGTGGATTCGACGCCTTCCTTGTTGGCGTAACGCAGCTTCATTGCGCCGGGTTTGCCATTCACTTCCTTGATATCCGCACCGGTGACGACGGTGATTTCCTTTTCCAGCGAGGTAATCAGCGCTTTGCCGATTTCGTCCTCGATTTCGGCGAGGATGCGGTCGTTGCGCTCCAGCATCAACACCTCGGTGCCGAAGTCGCGGAAGATCTGCGCCATTTCCACACCGATCACGCCGCCGCCGATGATGCCGAGTTTCTTCGGCGGATTGGCGAGGTTCCAGATGGTATCGGAGGTGACGACGCCACCCGTCGCCAGGTTTTCGCGCGCGCCGGGAATCGGCGGTACGAAGGCAGGGGCGCCGGTTGCAATGACGGCCGCACCGAACGTGAGGGAGTAGGGTTCGCCCTCGACCGGGGTGATTTTCAGCGTATGGGCATCAACAAATTCGCCGTAGCCTTCGCGGACGTCGATCTTCATGCCCTTGTCGGCTTTCAGCGCCATTTCACCGCGGCTGCTCTGCACCCAGCGACGATGTTTTTCTGCCTGTGCCCAGTTGAGTTTAGGGGTGTTGGTGCCGTCGACGCCCATCTCGGCGTCGTGCGGACGATTGCGGATGACGTCGGCAGCCGCACGCCAGGCCTTGGACGGGATGCAGCCGCGCCACAGGCATTCGCCGCCCGGGAAAGGCTCGTTGTTGACCATCATCACTTTGACGCCATGATCGGCCAAGTCGCGCGCGCAGTCTTCCCCACCAGGACCGCCGCCGACGATGACGACGGGAAAGTCCCAGTTACCCTCGGGGATGGGTGAAACCGGCGCGCTGGTGGCAGCAGGCGTGCTGACGGATTCATCCACCGAACCACTCGCACCCAGCCAGGCGTCAGGGGCTTCGATGGTCTGCTTCAGGGCGACCAGATAGAGCGCGACATCGGCGCCATTCAACACACGGTGATCACCGGTGATGGTGAAGGGCGTACCCTGCGGGCCATTGGCCGAAATGGCCAGGATCGCGGAGATGCCGGGGGTGGGGATCGCAGTGAAGTGCGACACGCCCAACATGCCCATGTTGGAAATGGTGAAGGTGGGATTGGCGTACTCGGCCGGTGCCAGCTTGCGCACGCGGGCGCGTTCAACCAGCCCGGTCCAGTCGCTCTGCAGTGCGTCCAGCGGTTTCTTCTCGATACCATGCAGGATCGGCACCACTAGCCCACCGTCGTTCGACATCACCGCCACGCCGAAGTCGTGGTTGGCACGTTCGACCAGTTTGTCGACCGGCTGGTAGGCCCAGTTCATGCGTGGAAATTTCTCCATCGCCACGGAACAGGCCTTGGCAATGGCCACCGTGACCGACACTTTTTTTGCCTTGGCCGCAGCCGTCAGCGTAGCGGTGTTGATGTTCACCGTGACAGTGAAGGTCGGCAGCGTGAGCGAAGCGGTCATCGCGTGGCTCACGGCCTTTTCCATCGAAGACATCGCGCGGCCCTGGCCCGGTACATCAACCTGCGGCAGCGAATGGGCGACCTGCTGCATCGACGGCCGTGCGCGTGCAACGTCAGCCGCGACGATTACGCCAGCGGGGCCGGTGCCGGCCAGGCCGGCAAGGTTCACGCCCAGCTGGGCGGCAACCTTGCGCGCATAGGGACTGGCCTGGCGGCCTTCCGGGCGCGGCACGGGCGGCATGTTGCCGGTGGCGGAGATGTGCGAGGGTGGGGCCTTGGGCGTGGGGATGTGTGCGGGCCGGTCGGCTGCGTGCGGCGCAACCTTGTGGGTTTCGCTGACCTTGTGGTCTGCCCCCAGCGTCACGCCAGTGTCGTTGACCTTGGAGGCGTCATTGACGATGAAGCCCATGGGGTGACCGACTTCGACCACGCTGCCTTCATCGGCAATCGGGCCGGACAGGAAACCTTCCTGGAACACCTCGACATCCATGATGGCCTTGTCGGTTTCCACCGTGGCTACGATATCGCCGCGCTTGATGACGTCGCCGGGTTGTTTCTCCCAGGTTACTACCACGCCTTCAACCATGGTGTCGGACAGTTGCGGCATCACGATCGGTGTGCCAGCGTGGTGCGGAATCATTTCGGTCTGTGCTTGCTCGGCGACCACTTCATCGGCCGCAATGGCGACATCGCCTGCGGTGTCGGTGATGTAGCCGAGCGCACCGCTAACGGGAACGGTGGCGCCGATTTCGGCGAGCGGTCCGGCCAGATAGCCGGCCTTGAACACTTCGACGTCCATGATGGCCTTGTCGGTCTCAACAGTGGCGACGATATCGCCGCGCTCGACTTTGTCGCCGGGTTGTTTTTCCCAGGTGACAAGCACGCCCTCGGTCATGGTGTCCGAGAGCTGCGGCATGGTGATGGCGTAATGGTTTGACATGCGTGTGACCCGTGTGGCGTTAGAGGCGGGAGGCGCGTGAGGTAACGCAACAGGGTGCCTTACCTCTCATGCCTCAGGCCTTGCCGAAAAGTTTGAGAACGGCCTTGACCACATCTTCGTG
>JAAFGW010000027.1 GCA_010365175.1 Sulfuriferula multivorans
GAGCAGCCGCTTCGTGCGATTTGGTCGCTGCGGACTTGGCTGCATGCTTTTTGGAGGCTACTTTCTTGGCTGCATGTTTCTTGGGGGCATCTGCCGGCTTTTCTGCCATGGTAGATGAAACGTGAGTGACGGCAACAGCAGGCGTGGCATGTTCTGCTTTGCTTGCATCAGCAGCGATAGCGGATAGGCTGAAAGCGCCAACAATCGTTGCGGCGACCAGGGAAGACATCAGTTTGTTCATCAATTTCTCCAGAGTAATCAAGTGGGGTTATGCAATCGCGGATTGCAAGTGCATGTTGCACACTATGCGACGTCATACTTACGTGAACCTTACGATTTCCACCCTGATACTCATTATTTAGTGAGGTTTGTGTGGTTGGATCGGCCAACTTTATGCCAGACTTTGGACATGAAAATATTGCTTGTTGAAGATGATCCGACACTCGGTGAAGCCGTGGTATTGGCGACCCGGCAAGCAGGCTTTACTGTTGACTGGAGTCGCGATGGGGTACAGGCCGAGAATGCGTTAAGTGGGTTTTCCTATGATGCCATGCTGCTTGATCTTGGGTTGCCTCGTCGTGAAGGGCTCGAGGTATTGCGTAACTTGCGCCGCCGGGGCAAGACTCTGCCTGTCATGATCCTGACCGCACGCGACACGGTGGAAGACCGGGTCCGGGGCCTGGATGCGGGTGCTGACGACTATCTGCTCAAGCCGTTTTCACTGGATGAGCTGCTTGCGCGCCTGCGGGCGTTGTTGCGGCGGGCGCATGGTGTGGCTGATACCCAGATATGCATGGGGCGGCTGTGCTTTGATAGCCTCAAGCGGCAAGCCCGCGTGGAAGAGTCGCCGCTGGTTTTGTCTGCGCGCGAAGTGGAAGTGCTTGAAATCCTGCTGCACCACGCTGGACGGGTTACCGCCAAGGAAGCCATTGCAGATCGACTGGCCGGCTGGGATGAAGGCGTGGGAGAGAACGCAGTGGAAGTCTATATTCATCGGCTACGGCGCAAACTGGAAGGCTCAGGCGTGGGTATCCGCACCTTGCGGGGCCTGGGTTATTTGCTGGAAGTAGGGGGCTGAATATGGGGAGTCAGAACAGCCTGCGGAAGCAGCTGATTGTTCGCATGCTGCTGGTGATGCTGCCGCTGTTTATCCTGTTGTGGGTCATTGCCTATTTTTCCAGCATGTATTTCATTAATGAGACCTTTGACCGCTCGCTGACGCGGCGAACCTATGCGTTGGCGGATCGGGTGGAAGTGATCCATGGACGGGTGAATGTCGACATTTCGGTTGCGGCACGAGAAATGCTTGCCTTTGATCAAGAAGATCTCTTGTTTCACCGTGTGTTGGACCCACAGTCCCGGGTGATTGAGGGCGATCCCAAGATACCTCCACCTCCAGGGAAACGGGGGCTTCAGCCAGGCAAGCTGATCGTTTATGACGGCATCAAGGACGGTGAACAAGTCAGGGTGGCAGCCTTTGCGCTTTCGCTCAAAGGCACCAGTGCGAGGGGCGTGGTTCTGGTTCAGGTAGGAGAAACGTTATCGCGCCGATCGGCCATGGCGGATCGCGCGACCTTTGCGATTGTGATTCCCATGTTGCTGATGACGCTGACAGCGGCTGCGGCAATTGCCTATGGGGTCGGGCGCGGGCTGGTACCTCTGAGCCGGCTGCGTGATCGTTTGTCGGCGCGGGAGGCGTTCGATCTAAGCCCGGTGCCGCTGGAAGGTACGCCGGCGGAATTGCGGCCATTTCTGGATGAGATCAATTCCTTGCTATTACGGCTGTCCGAAGCGGTTGATGCGCAATCGCGCTTTGTTTCGGATGCGGCCCATCAACTTCGGACCCCCATCGCGGGCATTCGCGCCCAGGCCGAAGCCGCCCTGGTGAACGGCCAGCCAGATGATGCGCAGCATGCTTTGGTGCGAATCGCGCAGGCAACGCACACCATGGGTGAATTGGTTCAAAAGCTGCTCATCATGGCGCGCGTCGATGCCGCGGAAAACACCCTTCGTTTAATCCCACTGGATGGGGTGGAATTAGTGAGGGCGGTTGCGCGTGAATGGGTCCCGCAGGCGCTGGCAAAAGGGGTGGAGATAGGGTTTGATTCACCAGACAGTGACGCGCCACAGGTGGGCGATGCCCAACTGTTGCGGGAGATGCTATCTAACCTGATCGACAATGCGCTGCGTTATGGCGGGACGCGTATTTCGTTGACGGTCCATTGCACGGAACGGGGTGTAACGTGGTGTGTGGCTGATGATGGTCCTGGCGTTCCGGAATCGCAGCGTGCTGCCGTGTTCCTGCCTTTTTTCAGGCTATCGGGAGGCGTGGATGGGGCGGGATTGGGGTTGACCATCGTGCAGCGCATTGCGAATTTGCATGGTGCGAAGGTGCGTCTGGATGCTGAAAACGGCACAACAGGATTACGTGTTTGCGTGGATTTTCCAGTAGAGGCAGCTTAATGCACAACAAAAAACCGCGCCAATCGGCGCGGTTTTTTGTGGAAGTTGCAGTGTTTAACCTGGGTTTTCCGGCGTGTCGTTGTCGCTCACGACTGGAGCGGGAGCGGGTACGGGTGCAGGCTCCTCCAGCAGTGCTTTCATCGATAGACGCAGGCGGCCTTTTTCATCGGCTTCCAGAATCTTCACCTTCACGATCTGGCCTTCTTTCAGATGGTCGCCAATGGCGTTGACACGCTCGTGGGCGATCTGCGAAATATGCAGCAGGCCGTCGCGGCCCGGCAGCACATTTACAATCGCACCGAAGTCCAGCAACTTGATGACCGGGCCTTCGTAGATCTTGCCGACTTCGACTTCAGCGGTGATTTCCTCGATGCGCTTCTTGGCGAGTTCGCCCGCTTCAATGCTGGTGCAGGCAATTTTCACGCTGCCGTCTTCCTGGATGTCGATCTGGGTGCCGGTTTCTTCGGTCAACGCGCGGATGACTGCGCCGCCCTTGCCGATGACATCGCGGATTTTTTCCGGGTTGATTTTCATCGCGATGATGCGCGGTGCGTAGGCCGACATTTCGTGGGTTGCAGAAACCGAGTTTTTCATGATGTCGAGGATGTGCAGGCGGCCTTCTTTCGCCTGAACCAGTGCAGCCTGCATGATTTCCTGGGTGATGCCCTTGATCTTGATGTCCATCTGCAGCGCGGTCACGCCTTTTTCGGTGCCTGCTACCTTGAAGTCCATGTCGCCGAGGTGATCTTCGTCACCGAGGATGTCGGTCAACACGGCAAAGCGATTGCCTTCCTTGATCAGACCCATGGCGATACCCGCGACATGTGCCTTCAGCGGCGCGCCGGCATCCATCAGTGACAAACAGCCACCGCACACCGAGGCCATCGATGAAGAACCGTTGGATTCGGTGATCTCGGAGACAACGCGCATGGTGTAGCCGAATTCTTCCTTGCTCGGCAGCACCGCCATCAGTGCGCGCTTGGCGAGGCGCCCGTGACCGATTTCGCGGCGCTTGGGCATGCCAACACGACCGGTTTCGCCGGTGGCGTAGGGAGGCATGTTGTAGTGCAGCATGAAGCGGTCGTGATAAGAACCTTCCAGCGCATCGATCGTTTGTTCATCGCGTCCGGTACCGAGCGTGGTGACGACCAGCGCCTGGGTTTCGCCGCGGGTGAACAGGGCGGAACCGTGGGTGCGCGGCAGCACGCCGGTGCGGATGGTGATGGGGCGCACGGTGCGGGTGTCACGGCCGTCGATACGCGGCTGGCCAGACAAAATGCGGTTACGCACTACGCCGGCTTCGAGACGATGGAACGCGTCCTTGACGTGGTTTTGCGCAACGGTATCCATATTGCAATTAAGCAGTTCAGCGAAAGCCTTGCTGCGGACTTCATCTACGGCCACGGTGCGGGCCTGTTTCTGCTTGATGTTGTAAGCCTGCTGCAGACCATCCTCGGCCAGCGCCTTGAGGCGATCAACCATCACGGTGTCTTCAGCCTGTGGCGCCCACTCCCACACCTCGGCGCCAGCTTCGTCAGTCAGCTCGTTGATTGCATTGATTGCTGACTGAAATTGCTGGTGGCCGAACATGACCGCGCCCAACATGATGTCTTCGGGCAGCTCCATTGCTTCCGACTCAACCATCAGTACAGCGGTTTCGGTGCCGGCGACCACCAGGTCAAGTACCGAGTCTTTTAGTTCGGAATTGGTGGGGTTCAGGACGTATTCGCCGTTGATGAACCCGACGCGCGCTGCACCCACCGGGCCGTCAAACGGCAGACCGGAGAGTGACAGAGCGGCAGAGGCACCGATCAGTGCGGGGATGTCGGGGTTGACTTCGGGGTTGGACGACATCACGGTGGCGATGATCTGCACTTCGTTGAAGAAGCCTTCCGGGAACAGCGGACGAATCGGGCGATCGATCAGGCGACACACCAGAATTTCGCCTTCTGACGGACGGCTTTCACGCTTGAGAAAACCACCGGGGATACGGCCGGCTGCGTAGGTTTTTTCCTGATAGTCGACGGTCAGCGGGAAAAAGTCCTGGCCGGGTTTGACTTCGTTTTTGGCAACGACAGTCACCAATACCACCGTGTCATCCATGTTAACGATGACGGCGCCGGAGGACTGGCGGGCGATTTCGCCGGTTTCCAGGGTGACCTGATGACGGCCGAAAGTGAAAGTTTTCTTGATAGCGCTCACACGAGTTCCTTTCAAAGCAAAAACGCCCCGCGAGTGCGGGGCGTGGGAAATTCAGGGGGCAATATGCCCCATCCACAGTTCAGAATCAGACTGTGCCGGCGCAACCATAAAGATGCAGCCAGCTAAGTGCCGAGTCATCACGTGGATAGCCGGGCTTACTTACGCAGACCGAGGCGCTCGATCAGGGTCTTGTAACCTTCAAGATGGGTACGTTTGAGGTAGTCGAGTAATTTACGGCGACGGCTGACCATGCGCAACAGGCCACGACGTGAGTGGTGATCCTTCATGTTGGCCTTGAAGTGGCCGGTCAGGTCGTTGATGCGGGCCGTCAGCAGGGCAACCTGCACTTCGGGTGAGCCGGTGTCGGCGGCGGCGCGTTGGTAATTCTGAACGATCTCAGCTTTTTGCGTGACGGTAACAGCCATGGTGTACTCCTTCTAAATCGCGTGGCCTGCGGCTGTGCGGGACACGTTCGGGGGAAACCGCGTATTTTACGCGGAAAGGGCGGGTCGACTCAAGTTTGTTGTGTGTTAATCAAACGACGCGGCACCAGTTGGCCGGCGTCTGCATCGGCCAGGCCAAGGAAGCGGTTGGTGGCCGTATACACGCGCATCAATCCTGAATCAGCGGCCGAATAGCCTATGTTGCGACCCTGGCAGAGGGAAGCGGCATCCAACTCGTCGAGAGTCAAGGCTGGCAGGTGTGCCACCAGGTAATCCGCTGGCTGGAGCAGAGATTGCCGATCGTTGGGTTCAAGCGCTTCCAGTTCGGCAAGGGTATGGGCCAGCGCCAGGCTGAAGCCACCCGCAGCAGTGCGCTTCAACGCGGTGAGATGGGCGCCGCAACCCAACGCTGCGCCAATATCCTGCGCCAGGGTGCGGATATAGGTGCCCGCCGTGGATTGCACCTCGAGCACGACACGCGGTGAGGTGCATTCAATCAGCTCCAGTGAGCGGATCGTGACCTTGCGGGCGGGGCGCTCGATTTCGATCCCGGCACGGGCGTATTCATACAGTGGGCGGCCTTGATGCTTGAGCGCTGAATGCATCGGGGGAATTTGCTCGATTTCGCCCATGAAGCGCGGCAGCACGGCAAGGATATCGTCACGGCTGACGTTGACCTCACGGGTGCTCAGCACCTCACCTTCCGGGTCGCCAGTCGTGGTGGTTACGCCGAGTTGCAAGACCGCACGATAGTGCTTGTCGGCTTCGAGCAGGTACGCTGAAAACTTGGTGGCCTCACCGAAACACAGCGGAAGCAAGCCATCGGCGAAGGGATCTAGGGTGCCGGTATGCCCCGCCTTTTTGGCGTTGAGCAACCACTTGGCTTTTTGCAGTGCAGCGTTGGAGGTAATCCCCACCGGCTTGTTCAATAACAACACGCCATCAATGGGCTGACGGGCGGGCAACCTAGAAACCGCAGTTGGACGCGCCCGATGGCGCGTCAGGGCATGTGGCTGGCGCGAAGCGATGAGGCGGCAGGCCGGGGCCTGCAACGACGAGCGACAAAGGCAGGCGCATGCCCTGACGTGTCAGCGGGTGCGTAGCGAACTCACCTTTCCGGTGAGCGTGATCGAAGGCAAAAAAGCCAATATCCATGCGGAATGCCATACGTTTATGAGCGGTCAACTACGGTTTTTAGGTTCACTCGTCTTTGGGGTGTTTGGCGTCTTCGGCGATGGCCGAATCGATCAGTTGACTGAGCTGTATGCCACGTTCGACCGAATGGTCATACACGAAGCTGAGCTTGGGCACCACCCGGAGCTGCATGCGGTGTGATAACTGGGTACGCAGAAAACCACTGGCGCGTTTGAGGCCTTCCAGGCAGGCTTCATGCTCGGCCTGGCCGCCCAGTGTAGTGACGAACACCTTGGCGAACTCCATGTCGCGGTTGACCTCTACCTCGGTGATGGTCAGCATGCCGACGCGCGGGTCCTTCACTTCCTGCCGGATCAACTCCGGCAGTTCGCGCTGTATCTGGTCGGCGACTCTACGCGCTCTCGGAAAATCCTTGGGCATTACAGTGAGCGTGCGATTTCCACGATTTCAAACACTTCCAGCTGGTCACCTTCCTGGATATCGTTGAAGTTCTTCAGGCTCAAGCCACACTCAAAGTTGGATTTGACTTCCTTGACGTCGTCCTTGAAGCGTTTCAAGGAATCCAGCTCGCCCTGATGGATGACGACGTTGTTCCGCAGCACACGGACACCCGCATGGCGCTTCACCACGCCATCGAGCACGTAACAGCCGGCGATGGTTCCCACCTTGGAAATCACGAAGACCTGGCGGATTTCAACGGTACCAATCACGGTTTCGCGTTTCTCGGGCACCAGCATGCCGGACAACGCAGCCTTCACCTCATCCACAGCTTCATAGATGATGTTGTAGTAGCGCAGGTCAACGCCGTTGGCCTCGGCCAGCTTGCGTGCTGATGCATCTGCGCGCACATTAAAGCCGATCAGGACAGCCTTGGACGCGAGCGCCAGGTTGACGTCGGATTCAGTGATGGCACCAACACCGCTATGGATGATGTTGACCTTGACCTCGTCGGTGGACAGCTTGGCCAGCGCGTGCGCTAATCCTTCGTAAGAGCCCTGCATGTCGGCTTTGAGGATGATGGGCAGATGCTGTACTTCGCCTTCGCCCATTTGAGCGAACATCGATTCCAGCTTGGCTGCCTGTTTTTTCGCCAGTTGCACGTCGCGGAACTTGCCTTGACGGAACAGCGCAATTTCGCGCGCCTTGCGTTCGTCTGGCAGCACCATCATGTCTTCACCAGCGCGTGGCACGTCTGACAGACCCTGGATTTCAACCGGGATCGACGGTCCGGCCTCGAGGACCGTATTGCCGGCCTCGTCGAGCATGGCACGAACGCGGCCGAAGGCCTGGCCGGCCAGCACCATGTCGCCACGGCGTAGCGTGCCGGACTGGACCAGCAACGTGGTGACTGGACCCTTGCCCTTGTCCAGACGGGCTTCGATGACGATACCCTTGGCCGGACCTTCCACATGTGCCTGCAGCTCGAGTACTTCGGCCTGCAGCAAAATGGCGTCAAGTAACCCGTCGATATTGGTATTGGCTTTGGCCGAGACTTCGATAAACTGGGTATCGCCACCCCATTCTTCAGGGGTCACGCCTTGCGCGACCAGTTCCTGGCGAATCCGCTCAGGGCTGGCGTCGGGTTTGTCGACCTTGTTCACAGCCACCACCAGCGGCACACCGGCCGCTTTGGCGTGGTGAATGGCTTCGATGGTTTGCGGCATCACGCCGTCATCTGCCGCGACGACCAGCACCACGATGTCGGTTGCCTTCGCACCGCGAGCACGCATGGCGGTAAACGCTTCGTGGCCCGGGGTGTCGAGGAAGGTAATGACGCCTTTCTCGGTTTCGACGTGATACGCACCGATGTGCTGGGTAATGCCGCCGGCTTCACCGCTGGCAACGCGGGTGCGCCGGATGGTATCGAGCAGCGACGTTTTGCCGTGGTCGACGTGGCCCATCACGGTGACCACCGGTGGGCGGGCGCGCAGGATCAGTTCGCCGGTAAAACCGGTATCGATGAGGAAAGCTTCCGGCGTATCCAGCGCAGCCGGTTTGCCGATGTGCCCCATCTCCTCGACCAGAATAATCGCGGTTTCCTGGTCGAGAACCTGGTTAATCGTCACCATGCTGCCCAGTTTCATCAGAGCCTTGATGACCTCAGCGGCCTTGACCGACATCTTGTGGGCCAACTCGGCGACAGTAATGGTTTCAGGAATCAGCACTTCACGCACGACCGGCTCGGTCGGTGCAATAAAAGTGGTTTCCTCATTGCTGCCAGATCGTGATTTGCCTTTGCGGCCGCGCCAACCTGTATCGGGCGCTGCGCCACCACGGGTCTTGAGACCGCCTTTACGCTTCGCGGCATCATCTTTCCAGCTACCTTCGGATTTTTTGGCTGGTTTTTTGTCCGCTTTGGCTCCTGCGGGTTTGTCTGGTTTGTGGAGCGTTTTTTCGGTGGGGGCAGGGGCAGCGGGAGCGGGGGGCGCAGCCGCTTTCTCGGCTTCTGCCAGCTTCGCGGCTTCACGCGCGACTTGCGCGGCTTCAGCCTGCTTGCGCAAGCCTTCACGCTGGGCCCGGTCCGAAGCTTGACGATCCAGCAATGCCTGGTGACGGCGTGTTTCGTCTGCACGCGCCTTGACTTCCGCATCCCCAATAATGGAGGCTTTTTTGATGCGTGTGGTTTTCTTTACAACGGGAACAGGCGCTTCCGCGGGTGCCGCATCCACTTCGGCAACGGGGGTCTCCACCGCAATTTCAGGAACCGGTTCAACAATAACGGGTGCCTCTGCAACAATCGGCTCAGGCTTGACTTCTACAGGCTCAGCGGCGACTGGCTCGACAACGGGTTCCGGTGCGGGTGTCTCAGGTTTTGCTTCAATCACCGGCTGAATCTGCTCTTCAAACTCGGGCGCAGATTGGGTCTCAGGGATGGGTTCAGCCGCGGGCAGGGCTTCGGCCGTCGGTGCTGAGGCATCCCGTTTGACGTAGGTACGGGATTTGCGCACTTCTACCTGGATGGTGCGCGATTTTCCGGTGCTGTCGGTTTTGCGTATCTCACCGGTCTGCTTGCGCGTGATGGTGATCTTGGTTTTACCGGCTTCAGTTCCACCGCCATGCATCTTGCGCAGATAGTCGAGCAAGTGGGCTTTGTCCGTCTCGGTAACCGAGTCGACAACATCGTTTTTACTGACACCTGCGGCCTTGAGCTGTTCAAGCAACAGTTCAGGCGGGAGTTTCAGTTCGAGAGCAAATTGTTCAACGTTCATGCAATCCTCTTGGCGTTTTAGCCTTGGGCGAACCAGGGCGCGCGTGCGGCCATGATCAATTGTTTGGCGCGTTCGTCATCCATCGCGGCGATTTCGATCAGTTCGTCGACTGCCAGCTCGGCCAGATCTTCAGTGGTGTGAACACCTTTGCTGGCGAGCTGACGCGCTGTTTCTGCATCCATGCCGTCGAGCGACAACAAGTCGCCGGCGGAGGCTTCGACCTGCTCTTCACCCACGATGGCTGCGGTGAGCAGCGCGTTGCGCGCACGCGTACGAAGTTCGTTGACCAGATCTTCGTCGAAGGCGTCGATTTCGAGCATTTCGTTCAACGGCACGTAAGCGACTTCTTCCAGCGTGGAGAACCCTTCGTCGACCAGAATCTGAGCGACCTCCGCGTCCACATCGAGTTTCTCGATGAAGAGGGCTAGGGTATGACCGCTCTCGGTCGACTGCTTCTCTTCAGCGGTCTCGCGCGACATGATGTTGAGATCCCAGCCGGTTAACTCGGACGCCAGGCGCACGTTCTGGCCGCCGCGGCCAATCGCCATCGCCAACTGCTCTTCGTCCACCACCACGTCCATGCTGTGCTTGTCTTCGTCGACCACGATGGAGCTGACTTCAGCCGGCGCCAACGCGTTGATGACGTACTGGGCCGGCTCGGCTGACCAATGGATGATGTCGACGCGTTCGCCGGCCATTTCGTTGGTGACCGAGGTTACGCGTGAACCGCGCAGACCGATGCAGGTACCGATCGGGTCGATGCGCGGGTCGTGCGACACCACGGCAATTTTGGCGCGCAGGCCGGGGTCGCGAGCAGCTGCCTTGATTTCCAGCAAGCCTTCCTCAATTTCTGGCACTTCCAGCTCGAACAGCTTCATGACGAATTCGGGCGCGGTGCGCGATAGCACGACCTGCGGGCCGCGGGCGCCGCGGTCGATGCGCAGCAGATAAGCCCGCACGCGGTCGCCGATGCGCAGGTTTTCGCGCGGGATCATCTGGTCGCGATGCAGGAAGCCTTCAACACGACCCGATTCGATAATGGCGTTACCCCGGTCAATCCGCTTCACGACACCGTTGACGAGGTGCTCTTTGCGATCCAGGAAATCACTGATGATCTGCTCGCGCTCGGCATCACGGATTTTCTGCAGAATGACCTGTTTGGCAGCTTGTGCACCAATGCGGCCGAATTCAACGTTTTCCAGCGGATCTTCGATGTAGTCGCCGATTTCGATATCGGGAATCTTGTCCTGGGCGTCAATCAGCAGGATCTGGAAGCCCTCGGATTCCAGATCGGCTTCGGTGACAACCTGCCAGCGGCGGAAGGATTCGTATTCACCGGTTTCGCGGTCAATCGACACGCGCACGTCGGCTTCATCCTTGAAGCGTTTCTTGGTAGCAGAGGCGAGCGCCTGCTCCAGCGCCTCGAACACGACTTCTTTGCCTACGCTCTTTTCGCGTGCCAGTGCATCGGCAAGCATCAACATTTCACGGCTCATAATCCCTCCAGCGCCTGCTTCAAACCGTCGGTTTCAAGCGAGCAACATCCACATTTCTCAAGTCGACCGAAATTTCTTTTCCGTCGACGATCAACTTCACTTCTTCGCCTTCCAGGCCAACTAGTTCACCCACCAGGCGCCGCCGATTGTCCATCGGCACCCTCAGTTTGAGCGTCACTGGATTTCCCGCAAAGCGGACATAATCCTGCGGCTTGACCAGCGGCCGGTCGAGACCGGGCGAGGACACTTCCAGCCTGTCGTAGTCGATGTTTTCAACCGTAAACAGATGCGTCAGGTGATTGCTGACCGCGACGCAGTCTTCAACACCGATGCCTTCTGGCTTGTCGATAAAAATCCGGATCAGCCCACGCCCGGCGCGCTCGAGCATCACCAACTCGTATCCGAGTCCGGCTAGCACGGGTTCCAGGCGGGCAGGCAAATCCATCATTGCAAATCCATCGTGGCACTACAACACGGCGCAAAGCCAAGTGTCATAGCACAATAAAAAAATGGGCGAACCGCCCACAGTGTTAATAATAAAGCGCCGAAATTGTACCACTCGGGCTTAGGAACTGGAAAGTGGTGCCCGGAACCGGAATCGAACCGGTACGCCATCACTGGCGAGGGATTTTAAGTCCCTTGTGTCTACCAATTTCACCATCCGGGCGATGCGGACAGTTGGTACTTATTCTGGAGGCGCGAGCCGGAGTCGAACCGACCTACACGGATTTGCAATCCGGTGCATAACCGCTTTGCTATCGCGCCGTCGCGGTAAACCACGTAAACGAAAAGGGGAAAACGTCCGGACTAGTCCTTCTGTTTTCCCCGGAATGCTGGAGCGGGAAAGGAGGTTCGAACTCCCGACCTCAACCTTGGCAAGGTTGCGCTCTACCAGCTGAGCTATTCCCGCGTTGAAGGCTGCGCATTATGGGGATTCTGCTTTTTTCTGTCAACAATTTTCATTAAGTCTTTTGCAGCGCGCGTGAAGCCATCACAAGGTAATACGCCATCGACCACAAGGTCAGGAGTGCTGCTACCCAGATCAGCCAGGTGCCTATCTCCGCAACCGGCAGGTTGAAGACAGGATCGAAATAGAGCAGTAAAACGATGGACACCATTTGGGCTGTCGTCTTGAGTTTGCCGACGAAGGACACAGCCACGCTGGCTGATTTCCCAGCCTTGGCCATCCACTCGCGCAGGGCGGAAATGGTAATTTCGCGGCCGATGATGATGAGTCCAATCAGCGGTGCGACGCGATCAAGATCAATCAGCACGATCAGCGCCGCGGCAACCATCAGTTTGTCGGCCACCGGATCGAGGAACGCACCGAAGGCGGAAGTCTGCCCCAGTTTGCGTGCCAGCCAGCCGTCGAGCCAGTCAGTTATAGCCGCCACCCCAAAAAATGCTGCGGCCAGCAAATTCGCTTCGCGCGACGTCACCCAGCCGTCGGGTAAATAGAACACACCCGCCATCAGCGGGATGAAAAGGATGCGCAGCCAGGTGAGCAGGTTGGGGAGATTGAGGGGCATCAGTGCAGGGCGCTGTAAATGGTTTCCGCCAATTCTCGGCTGATACCGTTGGCTGTGGCAAGCGCGTCGACGCCGGCGTTGCGCACGCCCTGCAGTCCGCCAAAGTGTTCGAGCAGCTGTTTACGGCGCTTGGGGCCGATTCCAGGGATGTCTTCAAGTGTCGATTGCAGGCGCGCTTTGCCGCGTTTTGCGCGGTGGCCGGTGATGGCAAAGCGATGCGCTTCGTCGCGCACCTGCTGAATCAGGTGAAAGCCGGGATGATCCTTGGCCAGTTTCAGTTCGCGGCCATCGGCAAAAATCAGGGTTTCCAGACCCGGTTTGCGCGCTTCTCCCTTGGCGACGCCAAGTAACAGTACTTCGCCCAATCCGAGTTCGTTCATCGCATCGACAGCGGTTGAGATCTGGCCTTTGCCGCCGTCGATCAGCAGCAGGTCGGGCAGCACGCCGTTTTCTTCCACACTTTTGTGAAAGCGCTTGATCAGCGCGGCGTGCATCGCGGCGTAGTCGTCGCCCGGCGTGATGCCGCTGATGTTGTAGCGCCGGTAGTCGGATTTTTTCAGGTCGTCGCCTTCGTACACCACACATGAGGCCACTGTCGCTTCGCCCATGGTGTGCGAGATGTCGAAGCATTCGATGCGGTTGAGTTGCGGCAGGTCGAGTGTGTCGCGCAACGCGGCCAGTCGTTGTGACTGGTTGGCGCGTTCGGCGCTGCGGCGCTCGGCCGACAGTCGCGCATTGGCCCGCGCCATGCCGATCCAGACTTTACGCTCACCGGTGACACGGTGCAGCAGGCTGATTTTTTTCTGCGCGAGTTCGCTGAGTAGCGCCTCCAGCGTATCGGTCTCGATGGCTTCGCTGATCAGGATCCGCGTGGGGATCGGGTGGTCGAGGTAATGTTGGGCCATAAACGCTTCCAGCGCTTCGGCCGGGGTGGCGCCTTCGCCGTGTTGCGGAAAGAAGCTGCGGTCGCCCAAATGTCGGCCGCCACGAATCATGGTCAGGTTGACGGCAATCACACCGGTCACTTCGGCCACCGCGACCACATCAGCATCGGCCTCGCTGCCGGTCGTGTCGACGAACTGTTTTTCGCGCAACACGGCAAGGCTGTGCAAGCGGTCACGCAGCAGGGCGGCGGTCTCGAAATCGAGCGTGGCGGCGGCAGCGTTCATTTGTTCGGTAATGTGGGCGATCAGGGTGGTGGCTTCTCCCTTCAGCAGTTGTGCGGATGCGCTGACATCCCGCGCATAGGCTTCCGGGGTGATGGCTTTAACACAGGGTGCCGTACAGCGCTTGATCTGGTGCAACAGGCAGGGCCGTGAGCGATTGGCAAACACAGTGTCTTCGCAGGTGCGTAGCTGAAACACTTTTTGCAGCAGTTGCATGCTTTCGCGCACGGCATAGGCATTTGGATAGGGGCCAAACGCCTGATCCTTTTTTTTTGGGGTGCCACGAAAATAGGCCAGGCGCGGAAAGCGGTGCCCGGTCAGGAGCAGATAGGGGTAGGACTTGTCATCGCGAAACAGGATGTTGAAACGTGGTTTCAGGCCCTTGATGAGGTTGTTTTCCAGCAGTAGCGCTTCGGCCTCGGTGCGCGTCACTGTGGTGTCGATGTGGTCGACGCTTTTCAGCATCAGGCGGATGCGCGGGCTCTGGTCGGTTTTCTGGAAATAGCTGGAGACGCGTTTCTTCAGGTCTTTTGCCTTGCCGACATACAGCACCGCGCCAGCCGCATCGATCATGCGGTAGACGCCGGGCAGGGTGGGCAGCGAGGTGAGAAAGTCCTTGTCGACGCTCAAAGTGAATGCCGCTTGATAATCAAAATAACAGCGAAGGTGTGACGCAAACAGGACTCACGGTACGGCAAGGTAAGGTTGATCAAGCGTGTTTTGGTTTTCAAGCGGATTCAGTCTTCGTCGAGCAACTGGCCTGCAATCGCCCAATTCTCATGGGATAGCTCTTCAAACGCGATATAGGTATACGACGCCGGTTTGCCAGCATGGCGCTCGAGCGTGGCAGTGACTTCTTCGGCGACTTTTTGTTTCTGCTCGCGGGTGAGCGTGGCTGTTGCCGCTTCAGCGGCTTTACAGCCACGGCCTGCCCCTTGCGGGTGGAGGGTGCCGGCAACTTTGATGGTGACGACGGGCATGGTCAGACCTCCGTTTTGATCAGTTCAAATACAGCCGCAAACATCTCCGGGGTGAGGCGGCGCGTCTGGGTATTGTAACGGGAGCAGTGATAGCTGCTGACCAGGCGGCGGCCATTCGGCAGGCGGTAGTCGCTGGCGTGGGCGAAGGGATAGTCCTTGAGCTTCAGTTCCAGCGCGCGTAAAACCGCTTGGTGTGCAATCTGACCCAGGGCCAGGATGCTGGAATGGGCGGGCAGCGCGTCCAGTTCGGCCGCGAGAAAATGATTGCATTCGCGGATCTCTCCGGGCTCGGGCTTGTTGGCGGGTGGCAGGCATTTCACCGCGTTGGTGATGCGGCAATCGATGAGTTGCAGGCCGTCATCGCGTGACACGGATTCCGGCGCACTGGCATAGCCGAATTGATGCAGGGTTTGATACAGCAGGACGCCTGCCGTGTCGCCGGTGAAGGGCCGTCCGCTGCGGTTGGCGCCATGCATGCCAGGCGCCAGCCCGACGATCAGCAACTTGGGTTTGGACGCGCCAAAAGCAGGGACCGGCCGGGCATGGTAGGTGGGATGCTTGGCGTGAACTTCGTCCAGAAATGTGGCCAGACGCGGGCAGGCGCGGCAGTCAATGTCAAAGCGTTGGATGTCGTCGGGCGGCATACTCACAACTTCCCTTCGAGGCTCAGGAACACACTGCGCACGCCACGTGACCGATCTTCTTCGAGGCTGGCAAGGCGGCCGCCTGACAGGTCGCGCGTGTCATTGCCCTGATCGGCACGGGTGACGTTGTCGATCGTCAGGCGCAGGCTGAGTTTTCGGTCGAGTTTTTTGAGGGCGTAGAGGTCGAGTTGCTGCCGGGCGCGCTGGGTTTGCTGCACGCTGCTATTCACATCGCGCGAGAAGCTTGAACTGAGACTGAGGTTGCCACCCAGGGTGAGTTTCCACGGTGTATGGTCGTAGTCAAACCCCAGGTTACCGCTGTGACGGGGACTTTCCTGGCGAGACGACAGGGCGGTGTCTTCCAGGGTGAGCCGACTGGTTGAGGCATTGCCGTGCAGCGTCAGCGCCGGCAGGCTGGCGAGCTTGGTTTTGAAGTCGACAACCACGCTGGTTTCATGCGCCTGGCCGGCGTTGGCAGGGCGTTCGACATAACGTGTGTCTGGGCCAGGGAATGTCTCCAATGTGGTGATTCGTTGCACCCGATCATCGATCTGGCGCACAAACAAATTAAGCCCGGCGCTGCCACGTTTTTGTGGCAGAAAATGCTCGACACCGAGTTGCAGCGTGGCGGTGCGTTCGGGTGCTAGCGCGGGATTGCCGCCGCGATCCGGGTTGGACAGGCTGTTGGTGCCGGTTGTGGTCACGACCACGGGCGACAGGTCGCGCACACCGGCCGGCTTGTCGGTGATGGCCACGCTGGAACGAAAATTCCAGCTGGGGTTGGCCTGCCACAGGTAATGCAGCGAGGGCAGCCAGGCAAGGTGATTGTTTTTGACGCTGGAGTCGAGCGCATCCGTGACGGCACTGTGCGTGGCTTGCAATCGCAATCCCGGAGTGAACAGATGGCGTTCGGCAAGCTGCCATTCGTCCTGTGCCCACAGGGCGAACAACTGTTCCTGCGACTCGGCGCTGGCCTGTGCACCCAGCGGGCTGGCGGTGCCATTAACCGTTTGTCGTTTCTTGTCTTGTACGTCTTTGTGGCGCGCTTCCAGCCCAAACGTGGCCAGGTGCGTGGGGGCAAGCGGCAGACTGCGCTTGCCCGTCAGTCTCAGTTCGATTCCGTCGCTGCTGTTGCGCGTGCGGGTAGTGTTGAGCAGGGCGCCGGCTGCATCGAAGGTGTCGAGGGTGGTGTTCTTGCTTTCATTTTCGCTTTGTAGCGTCACC
>JAAFGW010000028.1 GCA_010365175.1 Sulfuriferula multivorans
AGCGACAGGCGGGCGCCGTGCATCAGTCGCGAAAGAATGTCGCGACCGATGGCGTCGGTGCCCAAAGGGTAGCTCCACGATCCGCCAGTCTGCCAGGCCGGGGGTTGCAGAAACACGGCAGTGTTAGTCAGGTTGGGGGCGTGAGGGGCCAGCACAGGCGCAAAAAGCGCAATCAGCAGCACCGTCACCACAATGATCAGGCCCGCAAGGGCACCCCGGTTGGCGCTGAAGTAACTCCAGAATTCACGCAGCGGATGGGGCGGACGGGGCGCCCCCATCGGTTCTGTCAAGTCGAGCGTTTTCAAGGGTGCCGTGCTCATCGCTGATGCCTGATGCGTGGATTAATGATGCCGTAGGTGATGTCCACCAGCAAATTGACGGCCATGACGATCGAGCCGAGCAGCAGGATGCCGCCCTGCAATACCGGGTAATCGCGGCGGCTGATGGCTTCAATCAGCCACTTGCCGACACCGGGCCAGGAAAAAATGGTTTCGGTCAGGATCGCCCCCGTGAACAGCACGCCGACCTGTAGGCCGATCACGGTGACGACCGGAATCAGCGCATTGCGCAGAGCATGCACGGCGACCACGCGCAGATTGGAAAGCCCCTTGGCGCGGGCGGTGCGGATGTAGTCTTCGCCCAGCACTTCCAGCATGGCCGAGCGCGTCATGCGGGCGATCACGGCCAGCGGATTGGTGCCCAGCACAATTGTCGGCAGTATCAGGTGCGTGGCGGCCGACCAGAACGCGCCTTTGTCGTCCGAAAGCAGCGTATCGATCAGCAAGAATCCGGTGGTGGGTTCGATGTAATACAGCACCGATATGCGTCCGGACACAGGCGTCAAGTCAAGCTGCACTGAAAACAGCAGGATCAGCAGCAAGCCCCACCAGAAAATCGGCATTGAATAGCCGGTGAGAGAAACGCCCATGACGCCGTGATCGAGTATGGAGTTGCGCTTGACTGCCGCAAGAATGCCGGCCGGAATGCCCAGCAGCAATGCAAAAAGGATGGCGCAGACGGCCAGTTCAATCGTGGCGGGAAAGAGTGTCAGAAATTCATGCAGCACCGACTCCTGC
The DNA here is from genome assembly GCA_010365175.1 of Sulfuriferula multivorans. Classification (GTDB taxonomy): domain Bacteria; phylum Pseudomonadota; class Gammaproteobacteria; order Burkholderiales; family Thiobacillaceae; genus Thiobacillus. The sequence goes on from JAAFGW010000028.1 coordinate 1,077, forward strand.
GTGATGAGGGACTTGCCCAGATCGCCATTGAGTACCCGGCCGATGTAAATTCCATACTGCACCAGAACCGGCCGGTCCAGCCCGTATTCCTTGAGCAATTGTGCATGACGCACCGAATCGATGCCGCGCTCGCCCGCCAGCGTTTCAATGGGGTCGCCGGGCACCATGCGAATCAGGAAAAAAGCCAGCAGCGTCATTCCCAAAAAGGTGGGAATGATCAGGCTCAGTCGGGTAAAAATAAAGCGCAGCATTGTTGCGGGACACCAAAAAAGGCATGAGCGCGGACTATAGAAAATCCGTTGCGTGGGCGACACGCAAGGCTCGCGAAAATCTTCGCGGTATCGGCTTTTAGATGCATCAACATTGGAATATTGTTCTGATCTTCTGGCCCAGGGCGGCAGCGCGGGAAACGCTGATCTTAGCAACAAACCCGTTAGTTATTGGAAATGCCGCGGGCCACGGGCTACCGAGAAACTGTATTGCTTTACGATGCTTTTGATGCGGATGATCGGATTAGCGCAGGCAACCTGCCGGATCGTGGTACTTGTGACGGGTATTCACTTGGAAACATAAAAAAAGGCCAGTGGATACCGGCCTTTAGAGTATCGGCACAAAGCCGCTTATTTGACGTGCTTGCCAATCAGGCCAGCCATCTCGAACATCGATACTTGCGCCTTGCCGAACACGGCGCGCAGTTTTTCGTCGGCGTTGATCAGGCGTTTGTTAACCTTGTCCTGCAGGTTTTTGGCCTTGATGTAATCCCAGAGCTTTTTGACGATCTCGGTGCGTGGCAAAGGCTTGTCGCCCACCACAGCCGACAGCGCGGGGCTCAATGTCAGTGGTTTCATGAATGCCGCATTGGGCGTGCGTTTTTTCGCGGGAGCCGCCTTTTTGGCTGCTGGCTTTGTGGCCACAACTTTCTTGGCGGGATCTACTTTTTTCGCCGCTACTTTTTTCGCGGGGGCTACTTTTTTTGCGGCTACCGTCTTTGCAGGGGCTGCTTTTTTTGCAGCTACTTTCTTTGCCGGAGCAGCCTTTTTTGCAGGCGCTTTTTTTGCCGGTGCTTTTTTCGCAGTTGCCATGATTGATTTTCCTTCCAGAAGTTGACAAATCACCACCGGGATAACTACTTCCTTGTGGCAAAGGGGATGCTACTGGAGAAAAACGGAGTTTCATAGCGAAACAGCACTTTATTTACGCTCTTATGTTGCGGATTTACCTCTGGAGATCGAAAACGCATCGGAGAGGGTGACGCAGCAGGCCAACTATCTCTGGCGCTTACCACTGCCCGGGTTGTCAGCCCAGGAATATGAGCAATTCACGAAAACCCTGTCGCAGCGAAAAACTGCCAGGTAAAGAGGAAGAAACCTTTGGTTTGCAGACGGACAGGCGCAGAGGCCGGGCAGCTTTTGAAGTAAGCCTGCGGGGCCTGTTCACACATATTCTGGAGGATGGGTGTTAACAGGCCCCAGATTCGTCAGACGGCTATCCGCTCCAGCGCCTGGCCGCCTCCGTAGCTGCTCTGAACGGGTGCGGCACCTCCCGGGCTCACCCGAATAGCGCAATATTTGAACTCCGGAATCTTGCCGTATGGATCCAGTGCTGCGTTTGTGAGCTTGTTGATGGCAGCCTCGTAGTAGCAAAAAGGGACAAAAATTGCGCCGCGCGGGGAGCTGTCATCTGCACGGGCATAGAGAGAAACAGACCCGCGGCGCGACTCAATCGTGACGACATCACCGGGCTTGCCGCCCATGGCATCGAGGTCGAGCGGATGCATCAGGGCAACGGGATCGGGTTCGATGGCATCGAGTACTGTGGCGCGGCGTGTCATGCTGCCGGTATGCCAGTGTTCAAGTTGGCGCCCGGTGATCAGCACCATAGGGTACTCTGCATCTGGACGCTCATCGGCTGGGATGATGTCCGCCGGGACAAAGCGGGCGCGGCCTGTTTCTCGCGGGAAGTCATCGACAAACACCACGGGCTGGCCCGGATCACCCTCGGCGCTGCACGGGTAGGTCACCGCATGTTCGCGCTCCAGTCGGTCCCAGGTGATGCCGCCGATGCTGGGCATGGTGCGGCGCATTTCGTCAAACACCTCGCTGACGTGCGTGTAGTTCCAGTCCACTCCCAGTCGCGCGGCGATTTGCTGGATGATCCACAAATCCTGTTTGGCGTCGCCTGGCGGGTTGATGGCCTGGCGTCCCATTTGCACCAGCCGGTCTGTGTTGGTGAAGGTGCCGGTTTTTTCGGGGAAGGCACTGGCAGGCAGTATCACGTCGGCCAGATACGCTGTCTCGGTCAGGAAAATATCCTGAACCACCAGATGATCCAGCGCGGCCAGGGACTCGCGCGCATGGTTGGCGTCCGGGTCTGACATGGCGGGGTTTTCACCCATGACGTACATGCCGCGCACTTCCCCTTTTTTGATGGCATGCATGACCTCAACCACGGTCAAGCCGGGTTTGTCATCCAGTGTTCCAGCAGGCAGATTCCAGGCGGCTTCAAAGCGAGCCCGGGTCTGAGGATCGGAAACGTGCTGATAGTCCGGATACATCATCGGGATCAGGCCTGCATCGGAGGCGCCTTGCACATTGTTTTGTCCGCGCAGCGGATGCAATCCGGTACCGGGTCGGCCAATTTGCCCTGTCATGAGTGCCAGCGCAATCAGGCACCGCACATTGTCGGTGCCATGGACGTGCTGGGAAACGCCCATGCCCCACAGGATCATGGAAGCCTTGGAGCTGGCATACAGCCGCGCCACATGTCTAATGGTGTCGGCGTCGATACCGCAAATGGGTGCCATCGTCTCGGGGCTGTAGCCCTCGACATTTTTTCGCAGTTCATCAAAGCCAATCGTACGACTGGCAATGAAGTCCTTGTTGACCAGATTCTCGGTCACGATGACGTGCATCATGGCGTTGAGCAGGGCGACGTCGGTGTCCGGCTTGAATTGCAGGAAACGGTGGGCGATGCGCGCCATCTCCGAGCGGCGCGGGTCGCAGACGACCAGTTTGGTGCCATTCTTGACGGCGTTCTTGATCCAGGTCGCAGCCACCGGGTGATTCACGGTCGGGTTGGCGCCAATGACGATGACCACCTCTGCCTTGGTGACATCCATGACCGGGTTGGATACCGCGCCGGAGCCAATACCCTCAAGCAAAGCGGCGACCGATGACGCATGGCACAGGCGTGTGCAATGATCCACATTGTTGCTGCCAAAGCCGGTTCGCACCAGCTTCTGGAACAGATAGGCTTCTTCATTGCTGCCTTTGGCAGAGCCGAAGCCGACGAGGGATTTCTTCCCGTACTGGTCGCGAATCTGCCTGAATTTGTCTCCAGCCAGATTCAGCGCCTCTTCCCAGCTCGCTTCGCGAAACACGTCCATCACATGCTCGGGGTCCATCGTGAAGTTGCCACGCTTGGGTGCATCCGTCCGTCGGATTAAGGGCTTGGTCAGACGTTGTGGGTGGTTGGCGTAGTCGAAGCCATAACGGCCCTTGACGCATAGCCTGGCATGGTTGGCCGGACCGTCCCGGCCTTCGACATAAAGAATCCTGTTGTCTTTGACGTTGTAGGTCAGCTGGCAGCCGACACCACAGTAGGGACACACAGAATCGACCTGCTTGTCTGGAACCTGGAGCGCCACTTCCCGCGCAGGCATGAGCGCACCGGTCGGGCAAGCCTGCACGCATTCGCCGCAGGCCACACAGGTGGAGGCACCCATGGGGTCATCCATGTCGAACACGATCTTTGCCTGATCTCCCCGAAAGGCAAGACCAATGACATCGTTGACCTGCTCGTCGCGGCAGGCCCGCAAGCATCGGGTGCACTGGATGCAGGCATCCAGATTGACCGTGATGGCGGGGTGGGAGTTGTCTTGCCTGACCTGTTCACGCGCTTCAAAGCGGGGCTTGCCGACAGAGAGCTTCTTCGCCCACTGATCGACTTCATTGTTGCGTGTATAGGCTGTCTCCGGCATGTCGGACAGCAACAGCTCGAGCACCATTTTTTGGGAGGCGACGGCACGCTCGCTGTTGGTCTGGACCTTCATGCCTGCGGAGGGTGTACGGCAGCACGAAGGCGCCAGCACGCGCTCACCGTTGATCTCCACCATGCAGGCTCGGCAGTTTCCAGCCGTTTCCATGCCCTCCTTGTAGCAAAGATGGGGGATGTCAATGCCTTCACGCTTGGCGATCTGGATCAGGGTCTCATTGGCTCTGCCTGTGACCTCGGCACCGTTGAGTTGAAATGTCACGATGGGCGCCTCAAGCTGGGCCATTTCGTTTTGGGTAATTGCGTTCATGATGTTTCTCAGTGCGCCTCAGTAGCTGACTAGGCTAATCAGACCAGTTCGTGCGGAAAGTATTTGACAACGCAGTCCACCGGATTCGGGGCCGCCTGTCCCAAGCCGCAAATCGATGCATCACGCATGACGGTCGAGAGTTCTGCAAGCAACTCAAGATTCCACTTGGGCTGTTCGATCAAATGAGCTGCCTTGGCTGTCCCGACACGGCAGGGGGTACATTGACCGCAGGATTCATGCTTGAAAAACTGAATCAGGTTGCGTGCGGCATCCACTGCTGTATCTTTGTCCGAGAGGACGACCACCGCTGCCGAACCGATGAAACAGCCGTAGGGCTGCAGCGTGTCGAAGTCCAGCGGGATCGCGTTCATTGACGCTGGCAAGATGCCGCCTGACGCACCACCCGGCAGATAGGCATAGAAAGTATGTCCGTCCTGCATGCCGCCGCAATATTCGTCAATCAGTTCCTGGATGGTAATGCCCGCCGGAGCAAGCTTGACGCCGGGGCTTTTGACACGGCCTGACACTGAAAACGAGCGCAGGCCGTGGCGGCCGTTTCTGCCGTGCGAGGTGAACCAGGCACCGCCTTTTTCCAGAATTTCCCGTACCCAGAACAGGGTCTCGAAATTGTGTTCAAGTGTCGGACGGCCGAACAAGCCGACTTGCGCGACATAGGGAGGGCGCAAACGGGGCATTCCGCGCTTTCCTTCGATCGATTCGATCATCGCGGATTCTTCGCCGCAGATGTAAGCACCGGCGCCGCGACGCAGAACGATTTCAGGCAATCCAGCCCAGGGCGGTGCAGCCTTGAGTTTTTCGAGTTCGGATTGGAGCATCGCCCGGCATCCGTGGTATTCGTCGCGCAGATAGATATAAATTCTGTCGATGCCTACGGCCCATGCCGCAATCAGCATGCCCTCCAGGAAACGGTGGGGATCGCGTTCCAGATAAACGCGATCCTTGAATGTCCCGGGTTCGCCTTCATCGATATTCACCGCCATCAGGCGGGGACCGGACTCTGCACGCACAATGCGCCACTTGCGGCCCGCCGGGAAACCTGCACCGCCCAAGCCTCGCAGGGCCGAATCTTCCATGGTCTTGATGACGGACTCGACATTGCGTTGGCCGGAAATGCAATCCTTGAGCAGGCCGTAACCGCCTGCGGCCTGGTAGCTTGCATGGTCGATAAATGCTTCGGGTGCATGCGTGACCGCTTTGGCTTGTACTGCGGCGGCGATGGCTTCGCAGGTGGCGTGCGGAACGGGGTTTTGTCCCACTGCGGCTGCGGGTGCCTGTTCGCATCGGCCGATACAGGGGGCGGCAATGACGCGAACCTCCTTGCCGAGGATTTTGGGGAGTCTGGCCAGCAAATCGCGTGCGCCCGCCATTTCGCAGGACAGGCCATCGCAGACGCGCACGGTCAAGGACTGCGGAGCGGCATCACCTTCCTTGACGACATCGAAGTGGTGGTAGAAGGTGGCCACTTCATAGACCTCGGTCTGCGCCAGACGCATCTCCTGCGCCAGGGCCGCGAGATGGGCCGCAGAAAGGTGAGCGTAGCGGTCCTGGATTTTGTGCAGGTGCTCGATGAGCAAATCGGCCTGGCGCGATTCGTTGCCAAGCAGCGCTTGCACTTCGGCCAGTGACGCAGGATCGACACGGCGGCCCTTCGGGGCCTGGCGTTTTCGTTCCTTGGAAACCTGTTGTACCGCGATTGGAATAATTTTATGCTTCATTGTTTTTGATGGCTCATCGGCGCAGATTGCAGGGCATGCGCCTTGGGGAATTGCTCACATTGCGGTTGGAAGAGCTAATGATCGAATCTAACTCTGGCAGTTACCCCGACACAGGAAGTCCAGTTTGCCCGAATTCGACAGTCCCCAGCGCCGAGCCGGTCTTCTCCTCCGTTAAAGCAAGGACTTGGAAGTTGGCTTTGTGCATCTCGGGTGTATTCGTATTCTGCTCAGGAATTATTTTTGAGAGACGCGCTAGAAACTGAAACCTTCGACTTTTCGTTTGCAATCGTCATAAGAAAGGGTGACGCATTGGCGCTGCAACTCACCGACCATCATCTCGGAAGCGGGTTGCGGAAAACTCGCAGGGGGTTCCAGATGGTCCTGAAATAACTGATTGACCACGTCAGTCATCCGATCACAGCTGGTGTGGTACAGCAATGACTGCCCTTTGTTCGAGGTATCGGGGATGATCACCACACTGCCGCATTTCCTTTGCAGGAGATCGATTGCCATATGCTCTTTTCCGTCGTCGAGGAAAAGAATGTTTTCTCGATCGATCGCGCATTGACCACTTGTCGGGACGCAGGCCGCGGCGAAGTGGATGGGGTTCTCTACATATTTGCTCATTTGGATCTCCTAAGGAATTTGTGGTCGTGGGCGTTTACGTACCTCTCATTCTATGTTCAGTCAAAGAGCCCGTGCACGGCTACCCCCCTACACCGGACAGCCGATGCGGGTTTACCCAGCAGATTGATTTATTTAACCTAGCAACGGCTAGTCGGACACTTGAGTACTTCGGAAAACCAGCATGAAATCGAGCTTTTACGCCTTCGATCAGGTTCACCTTTTGGGTCAGAGCGCTACGCACCCGGTGGCACTGTGCTTGCCGAGATCTGGTTAGTTATCTAGTGTGGAGTTGCACGCTATCTGGTCCATAAAAACGCGCCATTCCGGCCATCGCGTCGTTGGACCTGCTCGCCATGGCGGTGCCATGCCTGCGGTCTGCGCCTCGCCCTGACCAAAAAGCCATCATTTTTATTTGTGCCATCAAGCATGCAACACCACACTAACCCAAATCTGCAATTACCCAACCCTGCAAGCGCAGGGTAGAGTATTTTTGAGCGCATCGAAGGTCTATCTGAGGTGTTTCACCAGCCTGTCGGCCTAGGCGATCTTTTCGATCCTTGCCGCAGAGCGCTTCATGGCTGGGGTCCCGGACTGCTTGTCCAGCGACGTGCTGCCGGTCAGTCTGTTGGCGGACGCTTCTGCGAAGTGGAACGGATAGAAGACCAGCCCTTCCGGGGAACGCTCGGTCACTTTCACCTTGACTTCCACGGCACCGTGATGCGACACCAGGCGCACTTTCTCACCATGCGCCACATTGAAGCGGCGGGCATCTTCCGGATTCACTTCTACCTCGCCTTCCGGCTTCATGAGATCGAGGCCGCGGTTGCGGCGCGTCATCGTGCCGGTATGGTAATGCTCCAGCAGGCGTCCGGTGGACAGGATCAGGGGGAATTTGTCGCTCGCATGCTCGCCGGAATCGACGTACTCCACCGCGTGGAACTTGCCGAGGCCGCTCGCAGTCGGGAAGTTCTCGGTATACAGGTAGCGCGTGCCTGGATGATTTTCATCGTAGCAGGGCCACAGCAGGCCACCGTTGTGCAAGCGTTCGTGGCGAATGCCACCGTAGGACGGAACCAGCGATGCAATTTCTTCCATCACCTGCGCCGTACTGGTGTACGGCATCGGATAACCCATCGCAGCGGAAATGTCGCAGATCACCTTCCAGTCGGGGCGAGATTCGCCGACCTCCGGAATGGCCTTCTGCAGAAGCTGCACCCGGCGCTCGGTGTTGGTGTAGGTGCCATCCTTCTCGGCAAAGCTGCAGACCGGGAACACGACGTCAGCCAACTTGGCGGTTTCAGACAGGAACATGTCCTGAACCACGAGGAATTCCAGGTTTTTCAGTCCTTTCTCGACTTCGTTCACGTCAGGGCTGCTGCCCATCGGGTTTTCGCCCATGATGTACAAGGCCTTAATCCCGCCATGCAGCGCCGCCTCTTCCATTTCAACCAACGTCAAGTACGGGTTGGTCGGCAGGGGAGCACCCCATGCTTTCTCGAACTTGGCACGATGCTCGGGATTGTTAATGTCATGATTACCGGGCAGTGCGTTGTCCATGCCCTGCATGTCGCTGCAACCCTGCACGTTGTTCTGGCCGCGAATCGGAATGAAGCCTGCGCCTGGCTTGCCGAGATGTCCGGTCATCAGGAACAGGTTGCACAGCGCAAGGCAGGCGTCCACGCCAGTCAGATGTTGCGTCATGCCCATGCCCCACAGCAGCATGCCGCGCTTGGCCTTGCCATAGATGCGGGCCGCTTCGCGCAGACGCTCGGCGGGAACGCCGCTGATCTGCTCAACATAGTCCGGCGTGTATTTCTTCACCGATTCGCGGAATTTGTCGAAATCCTCGGTACGCGACTGGATGAAGGCTTCGTTGGCCAATCCCTCTTCCAGAATCACATGTGCCAGACCGTTCATGACGGCGACGTTGGTGCCCAGGCGCGGGCGCAGCCAGACGTCGGCATGGTTGACCATTTCGATGCGGCGTGTGTCGATAACGACGATGCGTGCGCCACCCTCGTACTTGGCTTTCATGACCGCACTCGAAATGACCGGGTGGGTTTCGGTGGTGTTCGAGCCGGCGACGATGAACGCGTCAGCCATACGGATGTCCGGCGTCGATGCGCTCGGTGCGCCGCTGCCGACCGACATCTGCAGAGCGACTACAGACGCCATGTGGCACAGGCGCGCGCAATGGTCGATGTTGTTGGTGCCGAGTGCGGTTCGGACGAAGCGCTGGAATACGTAGTTGTCTTCGTTGGTTGCGCGCGCAGAGGTCAAGCCACCGATCGCAGCAGAGCCATGCTTGTCTTTGACGGCCTTCAGGGAATCGGCCGCAAAACGGATCGCTTCGTCCCAACTCGCTTCTTCCAGCGGGCTGTTCTTTCCGCCGCGGCGAATCAATGGTCTGGTCAGACGGTCCTTGCTGTGAATGAATTCCATGCCGAAGCGGCCCTTCACGCACAGGTTGCCTTCGTTTGAGTCCGAAACGAACGCCCCGCTGACCGCGACGACTTTGTTGTTTTCCACTTCGAGGTTCATCGCGCAGCCGACGCCGCAGTAGCTGCATGTGGTCGTGACTTTTTCGCGCTTGCTGCTCAGCATGACGCCCATGTCCGACAGGTTGCGAAGCGCGCCAGTCGGGCAAGCGCTGACGCACTGGCCGCAGTTGTTGCATTCGGTATCGCGGAAGTTATGGGTACCGCTGACCAGGGCCGGGTAGCCGATCTCGTCCACCGTGTAGACGCTGCGGTGCTGCACCTCGTTGCAAATGCGCACGCAGTCCAGACACTGGATGCATTTCTCCTTGTTCAATTCGAAGAATGGCAGCGACTGCAGCGGCGTGAAAAATTCCTTGATCGCGTCGTTTCCGCGAACGACCGGCTCATTCAGGGAATGCGGCGCCTTGTGCCCCTGGATATAGTTGTCTTCCAGCGCTTCGGCAACGGCGTAGTCTTGAGATTGTGTCTGGGTTGTAGTCATGGTAACTATCGTCCTTATATCTATCATCTATCGGATACGTCTTGCGCTTAGGCCTTGCCGGCAAATGCCAGCGGCCCGACATATTCCTTGGTCCCGGCGCCGAATTCGAGCGAATACTTCTGCAAGTTGCAGGTGCCCGCAGCCTGGCAGACGCATTGCAGGCAGCGCTCGGCTTCGGTGATCGCTTGTTCTTCGGTAAATCCCAGTTCGACTTCAGCGTAGGCGCCGCAGGCTGATACTGCACCGGTGTCGCCCGGGGCGACGTCCTTGCCGAAGACCGAAACACGCTTTTCCTTTGGCAGCACCGGCATGACCGCCAGCTTTGCGTGCTGCTTCGGCCAGGCACCGATGTCGAAGAACTTGGGGCGTTCGATTTCGATGACCTTGGCGATGGCGCGGTCGTCCGCGCCTCTAAGGAAAGCGTCGATCGCAAAAGCGGCGCGGCGTCCCTGACCGATGGCTTCGACGGCGGTGGCTGCGCCCAGCGAAGCATCGCCGCCGGCGAAGATGCCGGGCAGATTGGTCTTCATGGTCGCTTCGTCGACCTCGATGCTGCCCCAGCGGGTGGTGCCGATGTTGTTGATTTGCAAGCTCTTGACGTCAACATCCTGGCTGATGGCCTGCAGGATGGTATCGGCCGGGATCAGGTATTCGGAGCCGACCACCGGTTCCGGGCTGCGGCGGCCGCTGGCGTCGGGTTCGCCCAGGCGCATGCGCTGGCAAATGAGGCCAACTGCGCGGCCGTTTTCAACCTTGACTTCGACCGGAGCCGACAGCAAATCGAGGATCACGCCCTCGACTTCGCAGTCGTGGATTTCATGCGGGCTGGCCGGCATTTCCTTGCGCGAGCGGCGGTATGACAGCGTGACATTGGGCACGCCCATGCGGCGTGCGGTGCGCACCGCATCGGCTGCGGTGAAACCGCCGCCAATGACGACAACGTTCTGGCCGAGATCGAAGCGCTCGCCCCGGTTGGCTTTCGCGAGAAAATCGACTGCCGGCATCACCCCCACCGCGTTTTCGTTCTTGATGCGCGCCATCTTGCCGGTGCAGGCGCCGATCGCGATAAACACGGCGTCATAGCTATCGGTCAGCGATTCAAGCAGGTAGTCGCGGCCCAGCCTCTGATTGGTCTTCAGTTCGACGCCGAGAGCCAGAATGTCGTTGATCTCATCATCGAGCACCTGATTCGGCAGACGATACGGTGGTATGCCGTAGCGCAGCATGCCGCCGGCTGCTTCCTGCGCCTCCAGCAGTGTGACCTTGTGGCCTTCAAGCGCAAGATAGTAGGCCGTGGTCAGACCGGCCGGGCCGGCGCCAACGACAGCGACCTTCTTGCCGGTGGGTGCTTTCGGCTTGGGCTGCGTTGCAGCGCCGAGTTCGCGCGCGCGATCGGCGGCAAAACGCTTCAGCGAGCAGATCGCGACGGGTTGCTCCTCATCCACCTGCGATCGGCGGCAAACGCTCTCGCACGGTCTCGGGCAGACGCGGCCGATGACCTGCGGCAGCGGCAGTTTTTCCTTGATCAAGGCAGTCGCTTCGACGTATTTCTTTTGCGCGATCAGGCCGAGGTAACCGGGAATGTCGATGCCGGCCGGGCAACTGTATGAGCATGGCGGCAAACAGAATGCGTTGTGACTGGTGAGATAGGTGTTCAGGATCGGCTTGCGCAGCGCCGTCAGTGCGGGCGAGTTCGTGACCACCAGCATGCCTTCGCACACCTTGGTTTCGCAGGCCTTGACCGCTTGCGGATTGCCGTTGAGTTCGACCACGCACAGGCCGCAGTCGCCAGTTGGCTTGATGCGCGGGTTCGCGCACATGGCCGGTATGGTGATGCCGGCCTTGCTTGCGGCGACAAGAATGCTGTCGCCGTCCTGCGCTTGAATGGCAATGCCGTCAACCGTGATGTTGTAGAGAGCCGCTCCATCATTGCGCAGCCATTGCGGATAATGGGTCGAGCGGGTTTTTGTCAAACCAAGGTCTTGCACCAGTACATGAGTGGTCATTTTTAACTCCTAAGTGGCGGATTGCCCGGATGATGGGCAGGGTGTGTGCTGTTTAAAAGAAATTTGCGATTTTTATCACCGACTGGCGGGATTCGTTGCCAAGCACTTGCACTTCGGCCAGTAACGCGGGACCGACATGGCGGCCTTTCTGAGCCTGGCGTCCTCGTTCATTCGAAACCCGTGGTACCGCGATTGAAATAATTTGAAGTTTCATTGTGGTTGTTTTCTCATCTGCGCATATTGAACGGCGAGGCCGTAGGCGTCGCACACCATCTTGCCTTCGGGCGCAGTCAATGCATCTCTTCCGTATCTCTTGAAATCATACAGAATCTGTCTGACTTTCGCCTTGTCCTAAGTCATGATTTCCTCAGATCACGTGATCCGTGCGCAATGCCGCGATCTGCGATGCGCTGTGGCCCAATTGCTCGGAAACCTCATCGGTGTGTTCGCCAAAAAAGGGGAGCGTGGGGCTTTGGTGAGGCTGTCTGACAACTAGATGGGATTGCCCACCGTCAGGTGCTTGCCGCGTATCGGGTGATCCACCTCAACCATCGTGCCTGTGGCTCGCAATGACGAATCCTCGGCGAGTTTCTTCATCGACAGAATGGGACCGCAAGGAATGTCGTGCTTGTTCAGAATGTCCATCGCCTCGAACTTGCGTTGGTAAAGTGCGGTCACGATACCCAGCGCCAGGTGTACATCAGTGCCGCTGTCGCCGATCTGAATTCCGGTCATAAACGGTGGTCCATCGAAAAAACCGGTGGTCGAGGCGGCTCCACCAGCGCATTGCGCGACGTTTTCGTAGACCCTACTATTTTCATAGAGGCCTGGACTGAAATCCTTGACGGATGCGACGATCATGCCTGGGTTCAGTTCCTGGATGTGCTTCCAGGCGAAGCCCATGTGAACGAGTGCGCCCTGCGTTGCCTGTTAGCCTGACGGCGTCGGCGATGACGACGGACTTGAAAGAGTATTCCGTCATCGCAGAGGGCTCAAAAAATAATCAAATGAACGCTTGATCGGAAGCCGCCAACAAGAGGGGCCCCGCGGGGCCCCTCCTGTTGCTTGCAATAGACAGCAATAGCTTACTTGATCAAGCCGGCACCGCGCGCCCACTGATACTTGGCGCCGAGCACCGCCACCGGGATCTCGGTGGAATAGGCGTAGGAAGGAATGCCGTGCTCGTACAGGTACTGTGCCGCCTCCTCGACTTCCACGTCGCCGGCCAGAGACACCACGATCGGCTTCTCGATGCCCTTGGCACGCATTTCATCACGCGCTTCGATGATGACCTTGGCGAAGACCATCGGCGGCGTGACGATGGTATGCCAGTAGCCGAGAATCAGCGCGTGGATGCGATCATCCGAGAGCCCCAGCAAGACCGTGTTCTTGTAGGTTTGCGGCGGTTCGCCACCGGTGATGTCGACCGGGTTGCCGGCGGCACCGAAAGGCGGGATGAACTTTCGGAAAGCGGCATCGAGATCGGCCGGCATCGGCATCAAGGTGAGGTTGTTGTCGGAGCAGGCATCGGAGAGCAGCACGCCGGAGCCGCCGGCACCGGTAATGATGACCACGTTCTCACCCTTCGGGGTCGGCAGGACCGGCACGCCACGGGCAAAGTCGAGCAGGTCGCGCAGGCTGCGGGCACGGATCACGCCGATCTGCTTCAAGACGTCTTCATAGATCTTGTCGTTGCCGGCCAGTGCGCCCGTGTGGGAGCTGGCAGCCTTGGCACCGGCGGAAGTGCGTCCGGCCTTCAACATGATCACCGGCTTCTTCTTCGAGACGCGGCGGGCGACTTCGGCGAAAGCGCGACCGTCCTTCAAATCTTCGCAATGCTGGGCGATGACCTTGGTGTTCGGGTCCTGTTCGAAGAAGATCAGCAGATCGTCCTCGTCGATGTCGGACTTGTTGCCCAGGCCGACGATCGCGGATACGCCCATCTTGGCTGAGCGGGAGAAGCCGATGATGGCCATGCCGATGCCGCCGGACTGCGAGGACAACGCCGCTGAACCCTTGACGTCATAGGAAGTGCAGAACGTGGCGCAGAGATTGGCCGGGGTGTAGTAGAAGCCGTAAATGTTCGGCCCCATCAGGCGGATGTTGTACTTGCGACCGATGGCGACAAGTTCTTCCTGCAACTCATGTTCGCCGGTCTCGGCGAAGCCGGAGGGAATCAGCACGGCACCAGCGATCTTCTTCTCGCCGCACTCAATTAGCGCGCCGGCGACGAACTTGGCCGGAATCGCGAACACGGCGGTATCGATCTCACCCGGAACGTCCTTGACGCTCTTATACGCCTTGAAGCCGAGGATTTCCTCTGCTTTCGGGTGGATCGGGTAGATGTTGCCCTTGTAGCCGCCGTTGATCAGGTTCTTCATGACCGAATTACCGATCTTGCCATCCTCGGCGGAGGCGCCGATCACGGCGACGGACACGGGCTGCATGATGCGCTTCATGCCGGCAAGAACATCGGCTTCGGCTGGGCGATAACGCGGTACCTTGATCGTGAAATCGACCACGATGCGCACGTCGGCGGCGATGGCGCTGTCCTTGGTGGCGAACACCGGATTCAGGTCCATTTCGGAGATTTCCGGAAAGTCGCTGACCAGGTCGCTGACGCCGACGATGAGCTTGGCCAGCGCTTCGCGGTCGACCGGATCGCTGCCGCGCACGCCCTTGAGCATTTCAGCAGCCTGGATGCCGTCGAGCATGGAGAGGGCGTCTTCCCTGGTGGCCGGGGCCAGACGGAAGGTGATGTCCTTCAGAACCTCGACCAGCACGCCGCCGAGGCCGAAGGCGACCAGTTTGCCGAAGCTGTCGTCGGTGACGGCGCCGATGATGACCTCCTGGCCGCCTTTTAGCATTTGCTGCACCTGCACGCCGTGGATATCGGCATCCGCCTTGTACTTCTTGGCATTGGCGATGATGGTGTCGAAACCCTTGGCCGCTTCTTCTGCGCTCTTTACGCCAACCAGCACGCCACCGGCTTCGGTCTTGTGCAGGATGTCCGGGGAAACGATCTTCATCACCACCGGGAAGCCCATCGAGGCGGCCAGCTTCTGCGCCTCGGCGGCGGTGGCGGCAACGCCTTCCTGCGGTACGGCGATGCCGTAAGCGTCGCAAACAAGCTTACCTTCCGGGGCGGTGAGCGAATCCCTGCCGGCGGCCTTCACCGCGTCGAGGATTTGCCGGACTTTTGCTTTATCTTTTGTCATTTTAATGAGCCGTAGGAGGCGCCCATGAGGATGTTGTAGGTCTTGCTCATGAAAATTCTCCGTGTTGATGGAAGGGCCCGGTAGATGCCGGGAAACGGTCTAAATCAGCCAACAATCGTCTTGTGACGCTGTTTTAATAATATAGCATTTCAACGATGTGGGATGTCGATGACCCGGCATGGTAATACTGTTTTGCGATTAATGCCAGTAATCGAAACCAGGGCGGCGCAGGTTAATTTGTACCTACGACTCAGGTTGGCTGCGGCTTCAAAGGCTGGCCAATTGGAATCCGACCTCAATTTTCCACCAATTTCCCCATTTTTCATTGGTAAAAACAGGCTGTAGCCCTTGTTTTACGGGAATAAGACGCTATAAAATGTATAGCGTTAATTGGAATCTGAACTCCATGGCGCTACCTTAAGCCCGCAGGTCGGTGTCTTTCATAGGCAGTTTCGTCATCGCGAGGCCGCAGGCCGTGGCGATCCATCGTCGCGCAAGCGGGGGCGTGGATTGCCGCGCTACGCTCGCAATGA
>JAAFGW010000029.1 GCA_010365175.1 Sulfuriferula multivorans
TTCACGCGGGCGCAATACAAGGTTGCGCTGGATGAGCTTCGCAAGGCAATTACTGCCGATAACCAGTACGGCCCGGCCTACAATATTTATGGCTTGATCTATATGGAGCTGGCCGAAGACAAGCTGGCCGAAGAAAATTTCCGGCGTGCCATCGACCTGGATCGAAACGATTCCGAGTCGCGTAATAATTTTGGCTGGTTTTTATGCCAACGCGGTCGATATGACGAAGGCCTGGCCCAGTTCAGCACCGCCATTCATAACCCGTTGTACGCAAGGCCCGAGCAGGCCATGTCCAATGCTGGTCTGTGCGCCGAAAAAAAAGGCGACCTCGCGCTGGCCGAAGCCAATTTGACCAAATCGCTCAAGCTGCAGCCCGACAATGCCAACACCATTTTGAAGATGGCCGGCCTGTATTTTCGCCAGAATCGATTGGCAGAAACGCAGCGTTATCTGGGCCGGCATGCCGAATTGGCACCGCCAACAGCTGAGAGTTTGTGGCTGGGCGTGAGGCTGGAACGAAAGTTGGGAGATCGAGCGCAGGAAGCGGCGTATGGGCTTCAATTGCGCAAGCGTTTTGCTGACTCGAATGAGGCGCGGCAGTTACTGTCAGGGCAATACGAATGAATGAGGGCGTGGAAGTCTCTGTCGGGCAGGTTTTGCGAGAGGCGCGCGAAGCACAAAACATTACGTTGGAAGATGTTGCCATGCGCTTGCGCTTGATGCATCGTCAAGTTGACGCGATGGAAACGGATGATTTCGGCAGTTTGGGCCAGCCGGTGTTTGCTCGAGGGTTTGTACGTAATTACGCTCGGCTGATGGGGTTGCAGCCGGAGCCACTGCTTGCACGTATGGATGGTGCGCCAGCCGAGCCATCTCCTGTAGCGCCGCCCGAACACCCCATGCCGGCATCCTGGCTGACCTCACCCTGGCTGATTCTGTTCTTGCTGGGTGTGCTGGTGGTCGTGGCCGTCCCGATTTCGCTTTATTGGTGGCTGAACAGCGATGCGGGAGAACCGCAGCACGCCGTTATCCCCGTGAAGCAAGAGCCTCATCCCGCCCCTGCGGTGACGTCTGTGGTGCCGAGCATCGCGGATGCGCCTGCTGAAGCGCCGGTTTCGCCCATTGAGTCCGTGGTGGGTACGGACGCCTCTGTTGAAGCAGATGTGCCACCGGTGGCAGCAACTCCTGCTTCGCGCAGTCAGCTGCATCTGGAGTTTGGCGAGGAGTCC
This sequence comes from Sulfuriferula multivorans, assembly GCA_010365175.1. Taxonomy (GTDB): domain Bacteria; phylum Pseudomonadota; class Gammaproteobacteria; order Burkholderiales; family Thiobacillaceae; genus Thiobacillus. The sequence goes on from JAAFGW010000029.1 coordinate 1,230, forward strand.
TGGGTTGAGATCAAGGACGCCAGTGGGCGAACATTACATCGTCAGTTGAACCCGGCTGGCAGCAGTGTGGATATCCAGGGCCAGCCGCCGTTCGACGTCCTGATTGGTAATGCAGCCCAGGCGCGCATGACGTATAACGGACGTCCCATCGACCTGAAACCCTTTATTTCCGTGACGGTTGCCCGATTCACCCTGGAAGAATGATGGCTCAGATAGTTCGGCGCCCCACCCGTCAGGTGCAGGTGGGTCATGTGTTGGTGGGAGGCGATGCGCCGGTGGTGGTGCAATCGATGACCAATACCGATACGGTTGATATCACGGCTACGGTGCGTCAGGTGCAAGCACTCGCCGAAGCGGGTTCGGAACTGGTGCGGATTACCGTTAACACGCTTGAAGCCGCCGCGGCTGTACCGCGAATCCGTGAGCGCCTCGACGTTTTGGGATGTCATGTGCCGTTGACAGGCGATTTTCATTTCAACGGCCACAAATTGCTGACCCAGGTGCCGGAATGTGCCGAGGCCCTGGCCAAGTTGCGCATCAATCCAGGCAACCTTGGGCGCGGCAACAAGCGTGACGAACAGTTTGCCACCTTGATTGAAGTGGCCTGCCGCTACGACAAACCGGTGCGTATCGGCGTTAATTGGGGCAGTCTCGACCCGGCGCTAGCGGCGCGCATGATGGACGAAAACGGTCGACTCGCGCAACCGGCAGACCCCGAAGTGGTGATGCGCCGCGCGATGGTTGCTTCCGCGCTCGAGTCTGCTCAAAAGGCCGAATCGCTGGGTCTCGGTGGCAACAAGATTATTTTGTCGTGCAAGATGAGTCGGGTGCAGGATTTGATCGCGGTGTATCGCGATCTCTCCGCGCAATGCGATTATCCGCTGCATCTCGGGCTGACCGAGGCTGGCATGGGCAGCAAGGGTATCGTGGCCTCAACCGCAGCGCTGGCTGTGTTGTTGCAGGAAGGCATTGGCGACACGATTCGTATTTCTTTGACGCCTGAACCCGGCGGCGACCGCACCCAGGAAGTTCGGGTCGGGCAGGAAATCCTGCAGTCACTCGGGCTGCGCGCGTTTACACCGCAAGTCACCGCGTGCCCGGGTTGTGGGCGCACCACATCGACCGTGTTCCAGGAACTGGCGCAGGACATCGAAACCTATTTGCGCACTCAGATGCCGCTCTGGCGCAATCAGTATGCCGGCGTCGAATCCATGCAGGTGGCGGTGATGGGTTGCGTGGTCAATGGTCCGGGTGAATCCAAGCACGCCAATATTGGCATCTCGCTGCCCGGAACCGGCGAAGTGCCGGTTGCACCGGTGTATGTCGACGGCGAAAAAACCATCACGCTGAAGGGCGACAGGATTGCAGTGGAATTCCAGGCGATTGTTGAAGAGTATGTGCGCAGCCATTACGGCGCTGCGTGATTCGTATTTCAGTAGATTAATTTATGAGCAACAACATTCAATCCGTGCGCGGCATGAACGATTGCCTGCCCGATGTCACCGACACCTGGCAGGGGTTTGAGGCCATCATCCGCGACTGGCTGCGGCGTTACGGCTATCGCGAAATGCGCACGCCGATTCTCGAGCATACCGGCCTGTTCAAACGCGCTATCGGTGAAGTCACCGATATTGTCGAGAAAGAGATGTATACCTTCGTCGACGAACTGAACGGTGAGTCGATGACGCTGCGCCCCGAAGGCACAGCATCTGCGGTGCGTGCGGCGATTCAGCACAATCTGCTGTACGACGGCGGCAAACGCCTGTGGTACACCGGCCCCATGTTCCGCCACGAGCGGCCGCAAAAGGGCCGCTACCGGCAGTTTCATCAGGTGGGGGTCGAAGCGCTGGGGTTCGCCGGGCCGGACGTCGATGCTGAACTTATCGTAATGTGTGCTGACTTGTGGCGTGCGCTTGGCATCACGCCGACCTTGCAGATCAATACACTGGGCGATGTCGAATCACGGCAACGGCATCGCACAAAGTTGATTGCCTATTTCGAGGCGAATCAGGACGCGCTCGACGAGGATTCGAAACGGCGCTTGCACAGCAATCCGCTACGTATACTCGACAGCAAGAACCCTGCAATGCAGGCGCTGAACAACGCGGCGCCCAAGCTGATGGACGAACTGGACGAAGCCGCGTTGGCGCATTTCGATGCGCTACAGGCTTTGTTGCAAGCGAATGGCGTTACATTTGAAATTAATCCGCGTCTGGTGCGAGGGCTCGACTATTACAATCGAACCGTGTTCGAGTGGGTGACCGACCAGCTTGGCGCGCAGGGCACCGTATGTGCGGGTGGGCGTTACGACGGTTTGGTTGAACAACTCGGCGGCAAGCCGGCGCCGGCTGCCGGTTTTGCGATGGGCATCGAGCGCTTACTGTCGCTGATGGAGCTGGGTAGCGTAACGCTTGCGCCGACGGTGCCGGACGCGTATATCGTCCATGCGGGTGATGCTGCCGAAGCTTTTGCCTGGAAGGTGGCGAGTGCGCTGCGAGGCGAGGGTTTGGCCGCAGTGTTGCATTGCGGCGGCGGCAGTTTCAAGTCGCAAATGAAAAAAGCCGATGCCAGCCGTGCACGGTTTGCTCTGATCGTCGGCGATGATGAAGCCGCTTTACAGCAGGTAACATTAAAATCTCTGCGTGAGACGTCGGAACAAACCCGCATCGACGTGGCACAGGCAATCGAATTTCTACAAAAAGTAACCATTTAAAAGGCATAGCACGATGGCAACCTACGATCTTGACGAACAGGAACGGCTGGACGAACTGAAGGCCTGGTGGAAACGCTGGGGCAACCTGGCGATGATCAGTCTGGCCGTGGTGATTGCGGCCTTTGCAGGCTGGCGTTACTGGCAGAACCATATGGTGACGCAAACGCTGGAAGCCGCCACGGTATACGAAAAGCTGACTCAGTCGCTGGCAGCCAACGATGCCAAGGGCGCGCGTGAGGCCGGATCGATGCTGATCGATCAGTACAAGGCTACGGCTTATGCGCCACGGGCAGCGTTGTTGCTGGCCAAGCTTAATTTCGTCAGCAAGGACCTGAAAAGTGCACAGGCCCAGCTTGAATGGGCGGCAGCCAACAGCAAGGAGCCCGTAATCAAGGACTTGGCGCGGCTGCGACTCGCCGGAGTGCAGCTAGACCAAAACCAATATGAGGCGGCACTAAAAACCTTGTCCAGTACGCACAGCGATGCTTTTGCGCCACGTTTTGATGACTTGAAAGGCGACGTGCTGCTGGCACAAGGCAAGCATGCGGAAGCGCGTGTTGCCTACAAGGCCGCGTTCGACAAAATGAAAGAAAATAATCCTTATCGCAATATCGTCGAGCTGAAACTTGATGCGCTGGGAGGGGAGACCAAGTGAAGCTACGTTTATTGACAATGGGGCTGGCGCTGGCGCTGTCCGGCTGCAGCACGGTGGGTTCGATGACGAGCACGGTGGGTGGCTGGTTTGGTGCCGGACCTACCAAGGCCAAGCCCGCTGAACTGGTTGAATTCAAACCGACTGTTAACCTTTCCGAAGCCTGGAAAAGTGAAATCGGCGACACCGGGGGCTATCTTATGCGCCCTCAGCTTGAGGGCAGCGACGTACTGGCCGCAGGCGGCGGCCGGGTGGAGCGGATTGCTGTTGCCAACGGAATCTCAATCTGGAAAACCGACACGGGCGTGAAACTGTCTGCCGGAGCGGGCGCAGGTCAGGGCCTGGTGTTGGTGGGCGGCGGCAAGGGTGAAATGCTGGCACTGAACCTGGATACCGGTCAACTGCGTTGGAAAGTCACGCTGACGAGTGAAGTAACCGGCCAGTTGCTGGCCGTACCGGGAATCGTGATTGCACGTACTGGCGATGGCAACGTGCATGGGCTTGATGCAGCGGACGGTAGCCGTAAATGGCTGTATACACGCAGCCTGCCGGCCTTGAGTCTGCGTGGTTCGGGTGGCATGGTGGTGCGTGACAACGTGATGTATGCAGGATTTCCCGGCGGCAAGCTGGTCGCGCTGAATCCGGCCAACGGCGCGCAATTGTGGGAAGCAACCGTGGCCGTGCCGCGCGGTGCAACCGAACTTGAGCGGGTGGCCGATGTGATGGGCAACCCTGTGGTCGATGGCGTTCAGGTGTGCGCGGTTGCCTACCAGGGACGCGTAGCCTGCTTCGACCGTCGGAATGGTTCTCTGCTGTGGGCGCGCGATACCTCCAGTAATAGCGGCCTGGCAATGGACGAACGCAATGTGTATGTCACTGACGACAAGGATGCCATCACCGCCTACGATAAAGTCAGCGGTCGGGCCGGCTGGCGGCAAGACAAGCTGGCACGCCGCCAGGTGACAGCACCGTTGGCGCTGGGTGCCTGGGTGGTGGTGGCCGATGTCGAAGGTGTCGTGCATGTGCTGTCGTCGGATGATGGCAGCTTTGTTGCACGTGCCAAGGTTGGCAGCAGCGTGCTTACGGCACCGGTTGATATCGGGCCGGGCTTCGCGGTGCAAACCACCAAAGGCAGTATTGTCGCTTTCCGGCTTAAATAACAGGGCACCTCTAAAAATCCACATTTCATCTCAACTACGGCGTTGCGATAAAAATTTCTTGCTTATATATCAAACATATACTGCGCAGCGAAATTTGTATCGCGCCTTGTATTTGAGCGAACTATGGATTTTTAGAGGCACCCAGCAGCGACTCAAGTCAACATAACGCTCCGCCTTGATCGGCGTGATGCAAGGATAAGCATGCTTCCCACCCTGGTACTTGTTGGCCGTCCGAACGTCGGCAAGTCGACGTTATTTAATCGACTGACCGGCACACGCGATGCCCTGGTGCATGACATGCCCGGGATGACGCGCGACCGGCATTACGGGCGTGGACGCCTGGGTGAAAAACCTTATCTGGTGGTCGATACCGGCGGCCTGGAACCCGTTGCAACAGAAGGCATCATGGCTGAGATGGCGCGCCAGACGCTGCAAGCCATCGACGAAGCGGACGCCGTTATTTTCCTGGTTGATGCCCGTGCCGGACTCACATTGCAGGACCAGGTCATCGCCGACCGTTTGCGGCGTGCAGCGTGTCCCGTTTTTCTGGCCGTCAATAAAGCCGAAGGCATGAATCCGGGGGTGATTACCGCCGAATTCCATGAATTGGCATTGGGCACCCCCCTGGCCATATCCAGCGCGCATGGCGACGGTATTTCTGACTTGATCGACGAGGCGCTGACGCCTTTTTCCTCGGAAGAAGACAAAACCGACGATTTTGGAATTCCAAAAATCGCATTGGTCGGGCGCCCCAACGTCGGCAAGTCGACGTTGGTCAACTCACTGGTGGGAGAGGAGCGCGTCATTGCGTTTGACCAGCCCGGTACCACGCGAGATTCGATTTACGTCGAGTTCGAGCGCGACAACAAGCCCTACGTCCTGATCGACACCGCCGGGGTGCGGCGTCGTGGCAAGGTGTTTGAGACTTTCGAAAAGTTCTCTGTAATCAAAACCTTGCAGGCGATCGAAGACGCCAACGTAGTCGTGCTGGTGCTGGACGCGCACGAGAATATATCCGAGCAGGATGCCCACCTGGCGGGCTTTGTGCTGGAGACAGGGCGCGCACTGGTGGTCGCGGTCAACAAGTGGGATGGGCTTTCCCCCGAACTGCGCGAAGACGTGAAACGTGACATCGGACGCAAGCTGGCCTTCCTCGAGTTTGCCCGGTTCAACTACATTTCGGCGCTGAAGGGGAAAGGCCTGGAAAACCTGTTGAAGGACGTTGAAGCCGCCCACGCCGCTGCATTCATTAAAATGACAACGCCTAAGTTGACGCGCGTGCTGGAAATGGCAGTGGAGCAGCATGCGCCGCCCAAAAGCGGTCTGTTCCGACCCAAGCCACGTTATGCGCACCAGGGGGGTAAAAATCCGCCGGTGATTGTGCTGCACGGGAATGCATTGGAAGGGCTGCGGGACGACTACAAGCGTTACCTGGAAAACAGTTTTCGCAAGGCATTCAAGTTGCAAGGCACGCCGCTGCGTATTCAGGTCAAGGAAGATACGGGCAAAAACCCGTATGAAGGAAAAACACGTGGTCCGCTCTCAGAGAGTGAAGCGACACGGATGCGGCGCAAGAAGCGGGTGCGGCGTAAGGTCCACGGCGCCAGCTGAACGCGCCTAAGAATCTACCCGGCGCGGCTCCACCAGCAAGCACACTGAAGGGCATAAAGGGTAGGCCGTGGTTGTAAGCTGCTAAAGCCCTAAAGGACTCCGATCCACTATGGGCTGAAGCCCATGTGGAATCGTATGCAGCAACAACCACGCTCAGTCGAGCCAGCGCACCAGATAAAACAGCTTGAATCCTTCGGACGAACGTGACGGCCCGCTGGCAATGGCGGCGTGGCGGCTCTTGTCCGGGTCGGCGTGCGCCAGGGCTTCGGCTTCACTGGCATAGATTTCCACCACGCCTTCAGGAAAACGCGTGCGTTTTTTGCCCGATGGGGAAAAGACCACCACTGCCGAGGTGCCGACGACGTTGGATTCGATATCAGTAAACAGGCTGGTTGCTTGTGGCATGGCGGACTAAATGAAGTGTTTTGCGTAGCAACGTGCTTAGTGGGTCTTCTTGGGAATGCTGCTGATATTGACCGCGTGAGAATTGGGTGTCTCATCGGTGTAGTGAGGGCGCTCTTCCAGCGTACGCCCGGTCAACTGGGCCAATTCGGCTTCTCGATTGGAAATCACCACCAGGCAGTCCTTGATGTTGAGCACGGTGGCTTCGCTCAGCGGACTGGGATTGCCGTCACGGGGTGCGGTGTCGCGCACGATGGAAGTGAGTGTCTTGCGCATCATGCGCATGATGCGTTGTTCATCTTGCAGGGTTTTATCGATATCCATAGGGATGGGCTCCGGAAGTGCTGCAAAAGAAAGTGATTGTCGGCGCCGGACCGGACTTCGTCAACGTAAGGCCTTAATGCGGGCGAGGATAAATTGCGTGACAGGGGGCATAAATATTATGAACCGACAGTGACGTCATGCTGAATTAAGCTAGTCGACAGAGGAGAAACCGAATGTCAGATCCGAAAGCCCCCGAGTCGAACGAAGTTCGCGAAATTCGCACCAATCCCATCGTGCCGAGCGAGTCGGTTTTGGTGGCAACTGCGCGCAGCATGCGCCCAAAAAAGGCTGAGGAGCTGGCGCCGCGAGATACCCGCAAGCACGTCGAAACCTGTCCGTTCTGTCGTGGCAACGAACATAAAACCCCACCCCTGATCATGTCCTGGCCAGCGGAGGGGGAATGGGATATCCGTATGGTCGAAAATCTGTATCCCGTTTTGGGTGACGACCGGTCGCAGTCGAATTTCACCTTCGGTCTGCAGCAAACAATCGATGGGTATGGCCGACATGAAGTCATCATCGATCACTACGAGCACGGCATTGCTGTTCATGAAATGTCGGCAAGTCATCTCGAGGCGTTGTTTGGCGTGTATCAGACGCGCATGCAGCAGCTGTTCGCCTCAGATGATCGCTTGAAGTATGTGTTGATTTTCAAGAATTTCGGTCCGGCGGCTGGCGCATCAATCCCGCATACCCATAGCCAGGTGATCGCGATGCCGGTGGTGCCGGAAAACGTCGATGCTGAAGTGAAGAACAGCGCAGAGCATTTCGCCAAACACCATCACTGCATTTTTTGTGCCTTGATCGACGAAGCGCTGACTTTTGAAGCAACGATTTACGATCGGAATTCGGGTGCGGTCCGCCGAAAAATAAGCGTGGGCCAGTACGTGGTTGAGCGGGGCGAAAAATTCATCGCGATCAAACCGTTTGCCAGCCGCTACGAATGGGAAGTTCATATTTTGCCGCTTGCGCATCAAGCTGATTTTGTCGATATGCGCGAAGAAGACAGGGCTGACCTGGCACGGGTCATGAAACGGACCATGGCACGGCTTGATGCGGTCATTGGTGGTGCGCAATACAATTATTTTCTGCATTCGGTGCCGCATGACGCAAAACGTGATGCGCACACTCCTAGCTACCATTGGCATCTGGAAATCTGCCCCCGCACCTCTATCCCAACCGGGTTCGAGCTGGGCTCGGGCTTGTTCGTCAATACAGTCAATCCGGAACTGGCGGCCGAACGCTTGCGGGCGGTGGAGCTGGATGCGTCTGAGTAAACAGGTGGGATGGACTGAATTCGGGCTTGAGGGCACCTCTAAAAATCCAGATTTCATACCCGAAAAGGGCATAAATCCCAACTGCTGCGTTGCGGTAAAAATTTTATGCCCCCGGTCTGACCGGGGACGGTATCCCTTGCGGGCTTGCTGACATATCAAACATATGCGGCGCTGCGAAATTTTTCCCGCGCCTTGCATTTGAGCGAACTCTGAATTTTTAGAGGTACCCTTGATCTAGAATGGAGGGCTGGCTGAATTCCAGGCTGCCGTCTCCAGGACCCTCTGTTTGAAACCCTTCTTCCCTGAAATAACTGCGCTTTCCCCGTACTTATGCCTTCCGGGCGATGGAGCGGCGATGTCTGCCTCAAGCCCGGAAATCAGTTTCCAGCTCACCGGTTTATGGGGAATCCAACTTGTTTGAGCGGCACGAGGGCGGCGAGCGCGTTATCCTGGTTGCGCTGGATTTTGGGTCCCCGGACTTTACTGAAGGTGTGGCCGAACTGCGTCTTTTGTCCAAAGGCGCAGGGCTTGAGATTTTGGGTGAAGTGTTGGGTAAGCGCAGCCGCCCCGACGCGGCGTTGTTTGTAGGCAGCGGCAAGGCAGATGAGATCGCTACGCTGGTCGCGGCCACCGAAGCCGATGTTGTCATTTTCAACCATGAACTTTCGCCGGCGCAGGAACGCAACCTGGAAAGCCGCATGCACTGCCGGGTCATCGACCGCACTAGCCTGATTCTGGACATTTTTGCCCGCCGGGCCCGCAGCGCCGAGGGCAAGTTGCAGGTCGAGCTGGCGCAACTCCAGCATTTGTCGACTCGGCTGGTGCGCGGCTGGACCCACCTTGAGCGCCAGCGCGGCGGCGTCGGGATGCGCGGCCCGGGCGAGAAGCAACTGGAAACCGACCGCCGTCTGATCGGCGTACGGGTCAAGGCACTGCGCGAGCGATTGGCCAAGCTGGGCAAGCAGCGCCGCACCCAGCGGCGTTCACGCGGGCGCCAAAACGTATTGTCGGTGGCGTTGGTGGGCTATACCAACGCGGGTAAATCCACTCTGTTTAATGCGCTGACTCGAGCCGGTGCTTATGCAGCCGATCAACTGTTTGCCACGCTCGACACAACCACCCGGAAGATGTACTTGCCGCAGGTGGGAGAAGTGGTGCTGTCGGATACGGTCGGCTTTATCACCAATCTGCCGCACGATCTGGTGGCCGCCTTTCGTGCCACGCTGGAGGCCACTGCCGAGGCTGATCTGGTACTGCATGTGATCGATTCTTCCAGTATTGGGCGTGAGCGCCAGATCGAGGCGGTTGAAAAGGTGCTGACTGAGATTGGGGCAGACGCTGCGCCACAGCTACGCATCTATAACAAGCTTGATTTGACAGGAATTGCGCCGGGATTGGGGCGCGATGAATATGGTAAACTTCAGAGTGTGTATGTATCCGCGCAAACTGGTGCGGGGCTTGAACTTTTACGCGAGGCCCTGTCAGAAATACTCGTTGCCAACCGCGACGGGAATAGCAAACTCTCCCTCCACTCTCTCGGTGTGAAATAACATATGGCCTGGAATGACCCGCAATGGGGCAATAAAGACAACCGCAAGAACAGCGGTCCACCCGATCTGGACGAACTCTGGAAGCGTCTCAACGAGCGCCTTAATGGCCTGTTTGGTGGCAAAGGTGGCGGTAACGGTGGCGATGGCGATGGCGATGGTTTCTCCTCGGGCGGTTTGCCGGGGGGCGGCAATCTGGTCGGTCTGCTGATTGGAGCCCTGGTGCTGGTGTGGCTGGCGAGCGGGTTTTACATTGTCAACACCGGCGAGCGCGGTGTGGTACTGCGCTTCGGCAAATATGTCGAAACGACCGAGCCCGGCCCGCGCTGGCATCTGCCGTGGCCGGTCGAGTCGCGTGAAATCGTCAACGTCGACCAGGTGCGCACGGTCGAAATTGGCTATCGCAGCACCGTTAAGAGCAAGGTGCTGAGAGAATCACTGATGCTGACGGACGACGAGAACATCATCGATCTGCAATTCGCGGTGCAGTACATTCTGAAAGACCCCATGGCATTCCTGTTCGTCAACCGCTCGCCTGAAGATACGGTACTGCAGGTCGCCGAAACGGCCATGCGCGAAATCGTCGGCAAGAACAAGATGGATTTCGTGCTGTATGAAGGCCGTGCCGATATTGCTGCACGCGCCAAGCTGTTGATGCAGCAGATTCTTGACCGCTACAACACCGGGATCAGCATCAGCCAGGTGACCCTGCAGAACATTCAGCCGCCCGAGCAGGTGCAGGCCGCGTTCGACGACGCGGTCAAGGCAGGGCAGGATCGTGAACGCCTGAAGAACGAAGCCGAAGCCTACTTCAATGACGTGGTGCCGCGTGCACGTGGTGTGGCGTCGCGTTTGAAGGCGGAGGCCGAAGGTTACAAGCTGTCGGTGATTGCCAATGCCGAAGGTGAGGCCAACCGCTTTGTGCAGATTTTTACCGAATACCAGAAGGCGCCGCAGGTCACGCGCCAGCGCATCTACCTCGATACCATGCAGACCGTGATGAATAACACCAGCAAAATATTGGTCGATCAGAAAGGCGGCAACAGCCTGTTGTATCTGCCTCTCGATAAACTGCAACAAATTGTCAGCCAGCCCTACAGTGGTGCGCCGGAAGTGCTGTCGCAGTCGCCGACCACGACGCCTGGGTCAGTCGACACACGCTCGCGTGATGCCTTGCGCAATCGTGACAGGGAGGAGCGGCCATGAACAAGAGTTTCGGATTGTTACTGATCGTCCTGCTGATCGCGCTGGTGGTATTGAGTGGCAGCATGTATACGGTGGATCAACGGCAAAACGCTATGGTGTTCCAGCTCGGGGAAGTAGTGTCGGTGAAGAAGAAGCCGGGTCTGTATTTCAAGTTGCCGATGGTGCAGAACGTACGTTACTTCGATACCCGCATTCAGACGCTGGACGCGGGTGACCCTGAGCGTTTCATTACCTCGGAAAAGAAAAACGTGCTGGTGGATTCGTTCATCAAATGGCGGGTGATCGATCCGCGGCAGTACTACGTGTCAGTAGGAGGCGATGAGAAGCGCGCAGAGATCCGTCTGAACCAGACCGTCAACGACGGTCTGCGTGCCGAATTCGGCAAGCGCACCATCAATGATGTCGTTTCGGGGCGTCGTGAGGAAATCATGAAGACCATCCGAGCCAAGGCCGACCAGGACGCGCGCAAGATTGGCGTTCAGGTGGTGGACGTGCGAATCAAACGCGTCGATCTGCCGGAAACCGTGTCGGAAAACGTCTATCGCCGGATGGAAGCGGAGCGCAAGCAGGTCGCCAATGAGTTGCGTTCAACCGGTGCGGCCGAAGCCGAAAAGATCAAGGCCGATGCCGACAAGCAAAAGGACGTGATTGTCGCCGAAGCCTATCGTGACGCCCAGAGCGTCAAAGGTCAGGGCGACGCCAAGGCCTCTGCATTGTATGCGGCAGCCTATGGTAAGAACGCCGAGTTTTATGCGTTCTACCGCAGCATGCAGGCCTACCGCGAAAGCTTCAAGAGCAAGAGCGACGTGATGGTGCTCGACCCCAGTGGGGACTTCTTCAAATACATGAAGAACCCGCGCGCTGCCGGCGGTAAATGACCGGGTCAGACTGGCTTGCAGCTGTTGGCCTATTGCTGCTGATTGAAGGCGTGATGCCGTTTGCCGCACCCGCTATCTGGCGTGACGGTTTTCGCCGAATGCTGGAACTCAGCGATGGCCAGCTGCGTTTCATAGGCGCTGCCTCAATGTTGGGCGGCGTTTTTTTGTTGATGATTTGAATAGAAATATTGATTAGAGATGGCCGCCTGGTTACTTCCTGAAAATGTAGAAGACGTCCTGCCGCCACAAGCCTGGCGGATGGAAGATATGCGCCGTGCGCTGCTCGATTTGTTCCGTAGCCGTGACTACCAGTTGGTGGTTCCGCCACTGATGGAATACGTCGAATCGCTGTTGACTGGCGTGGGGGCGGACCTCGACTTGAAGACCTTCAAGCTGGTTGACCAGTTGACCGGGCGCTTGATGGGCGTACGCGCTGACATCACACCGCAGGTGGCACGCATTGATGCGCACCTGCTCGCGGCCAATACGGTGAATCGCCTGTGTTACGCCGGCAGCGTGTTGCACACCCAGCCAGATGGCTTTCATCGCTCGCGTGAACCGATCCAGATCGGTGCAGAGTTGTATGGTGAGCCCGGAGTCGATGCCGACCTTGAGATATTGACGCTGATGCTTCAAGGATTGTCGGTATGTGGCGTGGAAACTTTGCAGCTCGATATCGGCCACGTCGGCGTTTATCGAGCGCTGGCGCTGGAAGCGGGGTTGAGTGGTGAAGTTGAACATCGGTTGTTTGGCGCGCTGCAGGCCAAAGACAGCAGCGCAGTCGGGGTACTGACGGCGGGTTTGTCTGCGCCCTTGCGTGACGCTTTTGCTGCGTTGCCATTGTTATATGGAGATCGTGGCGTGTTGAATGAAGCGCGCGCACGGTTGCCACAGTTGACTGCGGTACAAGCGGCACTGGACACACTGGAAGCGCTGGATCAAGGCTTGGGCGACGTTGAAGCCACGTATGATCTGGCCGAGTTGCGGGGTTATGGCTATCACAGCGGTGTCGTGTTTGCCGCCTACTCCGGTGGGCGCAGTCATGCGATCGCGCAGGGTGGGCGCTATGACGAAGTCGGGCGGGTGTTTGGCCGGGCGCGGCCGGCTACCGGTTTCAGTTTGGATTTGCGCGAGCTGGCCATCGTCAGCACGAATAAACAATAAAGGGAGATTGCATCATGGCAGCAAAGAACGTCGTCGTTATCGGCACCCAGTGGGGCGATGAAGGCAAGGGGAAAATCGTTGACTGGCTGACCGATCGCGCACAAGGCGTGGTGCGCTTTCAGGGCGGGCACAATGCGGGCCATACCCTGGTGGTGGCCGGCAAGAAAACCGTACTGCACCTGATCCCATCCGGCATCCTGCGCGACAACGTCACCTGCTATATCGGCAACGGCGTGGTGTTGTCGCCCACCGCACTGCTGGAAGAAATGGACATGCTGCTGGCTGCTGGAGTAGACGTTGCGACGCGCCTCAAACTCAGCGAGGCCTGCCCGCTGATCATGCCGCATCACATCGCGCTCGATCAGGCGCGTGAGATCGCCAAGGGCGCCGGCAAGATCGGCACCACCGGACGCGGCATCGGTCCCGCGTATGAAGACAAGGTTGCGCGCCGAGCGCTGCGCTTGCAGGACCTGTTTCACCGCGAGCGCTTTGCGGCCAAGCTGGGCGAGGTCCTCGACCACCACAACTTCATGCTGAAGAATTATTACAAAGTGGACGTGGTCGATTTCAACCAAACGCTCGACAGCATGATGGCCATGGCCGAACGCCTGAAGCCGATGGTTGCCGACGTGCCGCGCAGCCTGTACGAGGCCAACAAGGCCGGCGGCAATCTGCTGTTCGAAGGCGCGCAGGGCACGCTGCTTGACATCGATCACGGCACCTATCCTTTCGTAACTTCGAGCAACTGTACGGCGGGTGGTGCGGCTACCGGTGCCGGCGTCGGGCCGAATTCGTTGCACTACGTGCTGGGCATCACCAAGGCCTACACCACACGCGTCGGCTCCGGCCCTTTCCCGACTGAACTGTTTGATGATATTGGCCAGTATCTCGGGGAAAAGGGTAATGAAGTGGGTGCCACCACAGGTCGCGCACGCCGATGTGGCTGGTTCGACGCTGCAGCCCTCAAGCGTTCGATCCAGATCAATGGCGTGTCGGGCTTGTGTGTGACCAAATTGGACGTGCTGGACGGGCTGGAAACGGTTCGTGTGTGCGTGGGCTATAAAATCGATGGTGAAGTGTGCGATATCCTGCCAGTTGGCGCAGAATCAATCGCTCAGGTCGAACCGATCTACGAAGACCTGCCAGGCTGGACCGATACCACGGTTGGCGTGCAGGAATTCGACAAGTTGCCGCAGAAGGCGCAGACCTACCTGAAGCGGATGGAAGCATTATGTGAAGTGCCGGTGGATGTAGTGTCGACCGGACCTGATCGGGTGGAGACGATAGTCCGTCGCCACCCTTATGAGGTGTAATGGCTACAATCAGCATTACAAAAGCAGAAAGCCGACACGAGGTCGGCTTTTTGCTTACGACTGGTGCCCAGAAGAGGACTCGAACCTCCACACCTTGCGGCACACGGACCTGAACCGTGCGCGTCTACCAATTCCGCCATCTGGGCAATAAGGCGCGCATTCTAGAGAGCAGAGAATAAATTGTCAACGAAGAAACCGCGCAATCGCGCAAGCACCCCCAAAATTCCAGCGATTCGCCTGGCCGATCCTTTCTATGATCGTGAGGTCGAGCGCTACGATGCGCCACTACCCAGCCGCGAATACATCCTGCAATTGATCACCGAAGCGGGCTGTCCAGTCGACGCTGAAGAATTCGCCGAGCAGTTGCTGATCACCGAAGATGAGTTCGAGCTGTTTCAGCGTCGCCTCGGTGCCATGCATCGTGATGGCCAGCTGATGATGAACCGCAAGCGGCAGCTTTGCTTGCCGGACAAACTTGATCTGGTCAAAGGCCGTGTCGAAGGCCACCCGGATGGGTTTGGTTTCGTGGCGCCGGAAGAAGGCGGCGGCGACCTGTATCTGTCCCCCAAGGAAATGCACCGTGTACTGCATGGCGACAAGGTGTTGGTGCGGGTTGCGGGGCTCGACAAGCGCGGTCGACGCGAAGGCAAGATCGTCGAGGTGCTGG